>JBIIQY010000054.1:0-4630 GCA_044341805.1 Candidatus Planktophila sp. | reverse complement strand
TCCGAATGGTTCAACCTTGCGGCAGAAAAAGGTCAGGCAATTCAAGTAAAGGATTCACCTCACTCCATCTTCGGACGGAACACCTAATGCACATCGGAGTAGCCGCTACTCCGGATGTTGCCATCCCAACTTTAGATTGGTTGATTTCCAGCGAACACAAGGTTGATTTAGTGATCACCCAGCCGGACAAACCCGCCGGCCGCGGACGAGCGCTTAAGCAAAGTGTTGTAGGGGAGTGGGCTACTTCTCGAGATATACCTGTGTTAAAGCCAGTAACTTCAGATGAGTTAATAGGAAAGATTAACAATTTAGATTGCGTTGTGACTATTGGTTATGGAGTTTTGCTCCCGCAGCACATTCTAGATCTGCCAAAATTTGGTTTTATTAACCTTCACTTCTCGCTACTTCCGGCATATAGGGGCGCGGCACCTGCACAAAGAGCGCTACAAAATGGCGAGGTCACAACGGGTGTTTCGGTATTCCAGCTTGAAAAAGGAATGGATACAGGTCCAATTTATTCACAGCGCACAGTTGCAATAGATCCTAAGTGGCGAACCGCGGAACTTTTGCAAGCTTTAGCTCAAGAAGGTCCCGCTGCAGTTCGCGACGCATTAACCATGATTTCTCAAGGAGGTTTACCTAGTGCACAACGTGGCCAAGCTAGTTTAGCCCCAAAGATAAGTAAGCAAGATGCGCATTTGGATTTTTCTAATGATGCAAAAACCTTGGTTAATGCGATTCGGGCTTTTACATACGAACCCGGAGCTTGGTGTACTTGGAAGGAAGAACCTTTCAAAATTACTTCAGCCGTTGTTGCTGATGAGGAATCAGGACAACCTGCTGAGATTGTTTTCGATGGCCAAAAAGTGATTGTGGGTTGCGCAAATAAAAGCAGTATTCAGTTACTCACGGTAGTCCCGGCGGGTAAGAAAGAGATGAGCGCTGCTGATTGGGCCCGAGGCGCGCGATTACAAGGCGGAGACAGTTTTGACTGAAGCGCGGAGGAACACTTTCAAAGCTCCCAAACCTGAGGCATCACGACTTTTGGCTTTTGATTTGCTGACCGAAGTCAACCGTAATGAGGGTTATTCCAACCTGTTGCTTCCGCAAGCATTAAACGCCAGCAAGTTAGACGAGCGGGATCGTTCCTTAGTGACTGAACTTTTGTACGGAACGATTCGTATGCAAGGAAAGCACGATTGGGTACTGGCCCAGATAAGTGATCGGCCATGGAACGAAGTTGATCCCGGAATCGTTGATGTTGCTCGGTTAGGTGTTCACCAATTGCATGAGATGCGGGTGCCTGACCATGCCGCAGTTGCATCTACAGTCGAAGTTGCACGTAAGAGACTAGGTGAGTCCAAGGCCAGTTTTGTTAATGCACTTTTAAGAAATGTAACTCGTACTTCACAAGAGGATTGGTTTGCACCTCTTTTGCTGATGAGTGATCCAGTCGAACGTTTGTCTATTCAGTTCTCTCACCCAACCTGGATTGTTTCCGCCTATTACGACTTGTTAAAGGATTGGACCGAAGTTGAGTCTGCTCTATCCATCAACAACGAGGCCGCGATTCCTACTCTTGTTTCTTGGCCAGGAATCTCGACCCAGCAAGATTTGATAGACATTGGTGCTGAACCAACTGTGTACTCTGAATTTGGCGCTCATTGGAAAGGTAATCCAGGCGCACTAGACCTGATTAAAGCGAGAAAGATTGGCGTTCAAGACGAAGGATCTCAGCTAGTTGCATCTGTGTTTGCAGCAGCTGCAACTGGATCTTCATGGCTGGATATGTGCGCAGGCCCCGGAGGAAAGGCTGCATTGCTTTCCAGCATCGCTCGGAAAAGAGGAATCAAGTTCACCGCCAATGAAGTTTCGGCCGTTCGTGCTGATTTGGTACGTCAGGTAGTCAACGGAGACAGAGTTCTTGTCGGAGATGGCCGCGATATCGGAAAGCATGAAGAAAAATTCGACGCTATTTTGATTGATGCTCCATGTACGGGGTTGGGCGCTCTACGCCGGCGTCCTGAAGTACGTTGGAGACGTACGCTGCAAGATCTGCGTGAGTTAACACAGTTGCAACGCGAGCTGATCCAATCTGCGATTTCGGCTTTGAATGTTGGTGGTGTTCTGGGTTATGCAACCTGTTCACCCCACCTAGCTGAAACATCAATACAGGTAGCCGATATTAAAAAGAAGTTTGCAAATGTTGGGCAAATTCCAGCCTCGGCCTTTATGCCGCCTGAACTTCAGGGAGGTTTGCGAGACGAAGCAATGTCGCTGTGGACTCACCGGGTAGGCACGGATGCGATGTATTTAGCGCTGTTTAAAAAGAACAGTGTGTAAAATCAGAACATGTCTAAGGAAATCAGAATAACTCCGAGCATTCTCAACGCTGATTTTTCACGACTTAATGAAGAGATCGATTCGATTGCCGCTGTTTCAGACCTTCTGCATTTGGATGTAATGGACGACATATTTGTTCCTAACTTCACCTTTGATTTTGAGGCCGCGTCGAAGATAATCAGTGAATCGTCTCTTGCAGTTGATGCACATTTGATGGTGGCTGATGTTGATTTGATTGCGGTTCAGTATGCAGAACTTGGCTGTGCCTCGGTGACGATCCATGCAGAGGCGACCGTGAACATCCCCCAAACCCTTAGAAACATTAGACGAGCAGGTTCGCGTGCAAGCCTTGGCATTAAGCCCAACACACAGATTGAGCAATATGCCGATGTCATTGACCTCGTAGATATGTTTCTGATTATGACTGTGGAACCTGGTTTTGGTGGACAGAAGTTCATGGAGAACATGATGGAGAAAGTGCGTGCGACTCGCACAATCATTGGTGATCGACCAATCTGGCTTCAGGTGGATGGTGGCATTTCTATGCAAACTATCGAGATTGCTTTAGAGGCCGGGGCCGACACCTTTGTAGTTGGCAGCGCGGTTTTTAACGCTCCTGATCCAGCGCAAATGGTTGTAGATCTTAGAAAACTCGCAGCGAGTATTTAATCGCTCTAGTAAACTGAGGCTATGAAAACCTTTGATGAGCTATGGCTTGAATTGAGTCAAAAAGTGGCCAGCGGAGCCGAAGGTTCGGCAACCGTTGCATCGGTTGAAGCAGGTGTTCACGTTATCGGAAAGAAAATTCTGGAAGAAGCTGGAGAAGTTTGGTTAGCCGCCGAACACGAAGGTGATGACGCTCTAGCCGAAGAAATTAGTCAGCTGCTGTATCACCTTCAAACATTGATGTTGGCACGCGGGTTATCAATCAACGACGTTTATAAGTATTTGTAAGGGGCGCACATGTTAAGGATTGCAGTTCCAAATAAAGGCTCGTTGGCCGATAGTTCCATCGCAATTTTAAAAGAGGCAGGTTACAGACAGCGAACTGATGCTCGTGACTTAGTCCTGATCGATCCCGATAATTCGGTCGAGTTCTATTATTTAAGACCTCGCGACATTGCAATTTATGTTGGTTCAGGCGAACTTGAGGCGGGAATAACCGGAAGAGATTTACTGATCGATTCTGCAGCACCTGCCGAAGAGATTCTCTCATTAGATTTTGGTAGCTCGACTTTCAGATTTGCAGCCCCTGTAGGCAAGGAGTGGGCAATACCTGACATTGCAGGTAAGCGAATAGCCACTGCCTACCCGGGTCTTGTAGAACACAAACTCAATTCTTTGGGGATTAAAGCTGAAATCGTTCGTCTAGATGGCGCAGTTGAAAGTTCAGTGCGATTAGGTGTTGCAGATGTAATCGCCGACGTTGTCAGCACTGGAAATACTCTGCGCCAAGCAGGTTTGCAGGTCTTTGGTGATCCAATTTTGACCAGTGAAGCAATAGTAATTAAGCGAAAAGATGCCCAAATTCCTGCGGGCCTAGAGGTTCTTATCAGACGACTTCAAGGTGTTGTAACTGCAAGGCGCTATGTCTTGTTGGATTACGACGTTCTTAAAACTCTGATTGATCAGGCGTGCGCTATTACACCAGGGTTAGAATCACCAACTATTTCACCTCTACAAAAACCCGATTGGGTTGCTGTCAGAGCGATGGTTTTGCGCAAGGAAACCAATCGTGTGATGGATGAACTCTGGGCACTTGGCGCACGTGGAATCTTAGTTACTGATATTCACGCTTGCAGGTTGTAACTTACAGATTGATAAGGCTAGGAACTGATCGTAAAGATTGTTCCTTGATCGAATAATCTGCGGCCGCCTCAACGATCGGTTTTGCATTAAATGCGATACTTATTCCGGCTATCTGCATCATGTCTAGATCATTAGCGCCATCTCCGATGGCCACGGTGTTTATTAAATCTACAGAGCACCGTTGGGCAAAATCTTTTAATGCCTCAGCTTTTGCAGCACGATCAACTATCGCACCAACAACTTTACCGGTTAACTTTCCATCAATGACTTCTAGAGTATTTGCCTTATAGAAATCGATCTTGAGTTCATCCACTATGGACTGCAAAATGTTATTGAATCCACCCGAAACCAAGGAAACGCAATGTCCTTTTTCATGTAGCAGAGCTACTAATTCTGCAGCGCCATCGGTCAAGCGGATTTCCTTTTGGACTTGACCTATGGCATCTTCACCAAGACCCCGAAGCAGTGCAACGCGCGC
>JBIIQY010000011.1:0-16273 GCA_044341805.1 Candidatus Planktophila sp. | reverse complement strand
AGGCTAAAGCAGAGACCGTAGAAGCAGTTGTTGAAACAAGCGAAGACACCAAGGCGACAAAGGCCCCAAAAGGGGTAGCAAAACTTGAGGAAGAGGGCGATATCGCTGCCGACTACCTAGAAGCGCTACTGGACATCGCAGATCTAGATGGCGATATCGATATCGATGTTGAAAACGACCGCGCATCCCTAGCGATCGTGGGCGGCAAGCTCAACCACCTAGTTGGCCGCGACGGCGAAGTTTTGGATGCGATCCAGGAGTTAACCCGACTAGCGGTACAGACCTCGACAGGTGACCGCAGCCGCTTAATGCTGGATATCGATAACTTCCGAGCTGGCCGCAAAAAAGAGCTCAAGAAGCTCGCTAAGGAGATGGCTGAAGAGGCAAAAACCACCGGCAACTCAATCAAATTGAAGCCAATGAACGCTTTTGAGCGCAAAATTATCCATGACACAATCCAGGATCTTGGTTTGAGTTCAGAGTCTGATGGAGAAGATCCAAACCGTTTCGTAGTTATTTACCCAGCGTAAATCAATGCAGGTTTCACGTGAAACCCTCATCGCGAGACATTTTCCAGATGTTGAGCGGGTTCACGCCTACGCCAAATTCCTAGAAACCGCTGGAATTGAGCGTGGAATAGTCGGTCCACGGGAGGCTGACCGCATTTGGGAGCGCCATATCCTCAACTGTTTGCCTGTAACAACCCTTTTCACTGAAGGGGCAACCGTCTTTGATATCGGTTCAGGCGCAGGCTTGCCAGGCATAGTTATCGCCTTGGCCCGCCCAGATCTGAAAGTTACTCTGATAGAACCCCTAGAACGCCGGGTCGAATTCCTGCAAGAAGCAGTCGTTGGTCTTGATATTCAAGTTATCCGCGGTCGATCCCAGGATGTGAAGCTAACCGCCCACTATGTAACCGCCCGCGCAGTGGCCCCTTTAGAGAAGTTAAAGAAAATCAGCTGGCACCTTTTGAAAACCAATGGCTCTTTACTAGCCATGAAGGGCGAAAAAGCCCAAGAAGAGATGCTCACGGTGCCAAAAGCGATCCTTCACGAGGTAAATCTGGAGGGAATTGAGCTCGGCCGCATAGTCGAGGTCAAAAAAGGTGCTTAACTACCCACGTGGATGATTCACGTGAAACAAAGAAAGTTGTAGGCACCCGTCGCCTCAAAGAGGCGATGCCAAAACCAGCCTCCCTTCGAATCCTGACCGTGGCCAACCAAAAGGGTGGGGTCGGCAAAACCACCACCACAGTCAACCTAGCTGCAGCCCTATCTATGGGTGGTCTAAAGGTTGTTGTCATTGATCTTGATCCACAAGGAAACGCATCAACTGCATTGGGTGTTGAACATCTTGATAATGCAGGAATTTACGAAGTGTTGATGGGTGAATCAACAATGGCACAAGTAATTCAAAAAGTCGCAGGCTTTCCTTCACTGGAATGTGTTTCATCAAATACATCTTTAGCGCAAGCAGAAATTGAATTAGTTCCAATGGTTGCCCGCGAAATGCGTTTAAAAGAAGCCATTGAAGATTTAGTTGCAGATCGCACTGCAACCGGTGAAACAATTGATTACATTTTTATTGATTGCCCACCATCCCTTGGACTTTTAACAATCAATGCATTTACTGCAGCGAAAGAAGTTTTGATTCCAATTCAGTGCGAGTACTACTCACTTGAAGGTTTGTCACAACTATTAAAAACTTTTGAATTAGTTAAGAAGCGCTTGAATCCAGCATTAAAGTTGTCAACACTTGTGTTAACAATGTTTAACAACACAAACCTTGCAAATGATGTTGCTAATGAAATTAGAAAACACTATCCAAATGAGCTAATTGATATTCCTATCCCCCGCACAGTTAGAGTTTCAGAAGCTCCCGGATTTAAACAAACAGTTATGACCTACGATCCAGTTTCACCTGGCGCAGTTGCATACATGTCTGTCGCACGCGAGTTAGCAGAACGTGGAAAACCTTTTGATTCAAATGTTGTTTCAATCAATTACAAACGTGAAGGTGAGATCGCTTAATGGCACGTCGTGGCGGCTTAGGTACAAACCTTGATGCATTGATTCCAACATCATTAACTGTTGGAGACAAAGAAGTTGGGCAACAAAACGAAGTTCCACTCTCTTCTATTTCTCCCAACCCACGTCAACCACGTACCCATTTTGATCCGATTGCACTTGAAGAATTAATCGCATCAATCAAAGAGATTGGTATTTTGCAACCACCGGTTGTTCGTCAAACAAAACCAGGCAAATATGAATTAATTATGGGAGAACGCCGCTTCCGTGCAGCAAAGGCAGCTGGTTTAACAAGTATTCCGGTCATTATTCGCCAAACCCCAGACAATGAATTACTTCGCGAGGCTTTAATTGAAAACATTCACCGCAGCCAACTAAATGCGCTAGAAGAAGCTGCGGCATATTCACAACTACTAACAGATTTCAATTGCACACACGATGAGTTAGCAGTAAAACTTGGACGTTCACGACCACTGATTTCTAACACGATCCGTTTAATGAACTTGCCACCATCTGTTCAACAAAAATTGGCATCCGGTGTTTTATCAGTTGGCCATGCGCGTGCACTTCTTGGTTTAAGCGATGCGGGATCCATCGAAAGATTAGCTGCGCGAATTGTTAGCGAAGGTTTATCTGTACGTGCAACAGAGGAAATAATCTCTGCAGGGGCACCAAAGGGTCAATCTGCCAAGAAACCAAAAGGTGCAAAATCAGCAAGCCCAGAGCTGCAAGAAATCGCCGATCAAATTGGTGATGCGCTAGATACTCGCGTGACAATTCAAGGCAGCGCTAAAAAAGGAACAATCATTATTGAATTTGCTGGAGCACAAGATTTACAGCGAATTACAAAAGCGATTCAAAACTAACCTTTAAGTTCAAAACCTTTTCGGCTAGCCATCTCTTGCTTAATTACTCCACCAAGTGCTTTAACACCCTCACGGATACGTTCTGGTGTTGGGTAGCAATACGACAAACGCAATGACCATGATCCAAAACCATCAGCATAAAAAGCGGTTCCTGGAACATAAGCAACCTTGGCAACTATCGCCTTTGGCATCAAAGCGGTGGTATCAATTTCAGGTGGCAAAGTAACCCAAACATAAAAACCACCACCAGGCTTTGTCCATTGCGCAGTCGCAGGAAAATGCTCTTCCAGTGATTCCAGCATGGCATCACGGCGCACCTTGTATAAATCGCAGAAGGAAGCGATTTGATCGCGCCACGGCTGATCCGCTAAATAACTAGAAATTGTTAACTGTGTGAAGTTAGATGGGCACAAAATTGATGATTCGCTGGCAATAACCAACTTCTCTTTCAATGATGGCGGAACAAGCGTCCAGCCCACACGTAATCCAGGTG
This sequence comes from Candidatus Planktophila sp., assembly GCA_044341805.1. Taxonomy (GTDB): domain Bacteria; phylum Actinomycetota; class Actinomycetes; order Nanopelagicales; family Nanopelagicaceae; genus Planktophila. The sequence goes on along the minus strand of JBIIQY010000011.1, from coordinate 12,887 downwards.
CGATTGTCTTGGAAAATGATCCTAAATAGATCACATTTTCAGAATCCTCTGCCCGCATCGCATTTGGTGACGGCTTATCAAAACCCAACAAACCATACGGATTGTCTTCAACTACAAAAATGCCAGCTTCGCGACAAATTTTCAAAATCTCTGTTCGCCGGTTAGCTGGCAACAAAACACCACTTGGATTTTGGTAATTGGGAATCGTGTACAGGAATTTAATCTTTCGCCCAGCCGCACGGACGCTCTTAATTGCCTCTGCTAAAGCTGAAGGAACCAAACCGTTTTCATCGGTTTCAACATGCACAACCGATGCTTCATATTGATGGAAAGTTCCTAGCGCTCCAACATATGAAGGTGCTTCACACAAAACAACATCTTGTGGATCTAAAAAGATGCGTGAAATAAGGTCTAGCGCTTGTTGTGAGCCAGTTGTAATCAAAACATCATCAGGATTTGCCCTAATTCCTTCGAGCGCCATAACTTCGCAAATCTGTTCACGCAGTTTTGGATGTCCTTGGCCATTTCCGTACTGCAGAGCTTCTTGTCCGTTATCGCGAACCAAATTGCTAACAACATCAGCCATCATTCCCATTGGTAATGCAGAAAGATTTGGCATTCCACCAGCTAAAGAAACAATTTCAGGTCTAGATGCCACCGCAAATAGTGAACGAATCTCACTTGGTTTCATGTGCGCGGCTCGAGATGCAAATCTTTGTTCAAGATTTTGTGGAGCACCTGTAGAGAAGCGTTGCGTGATATCTGACATGTCGTAAGTCTGCCATACCCAAGCGTTGGCTTGAGCGTTATTTAGCGGCGAATACCAGCTTTACGAAGATCTGAAATTCTCAATGTTCCGGTTTTTGCATCATCCTCTGCGGCCAAATACAGCCGTTGGATTGCAATGACTAAGGCTTCGGCGATTACATCGCGAAAATCTGGACGAGACAACCGCGACATATCCCCCGGATTACTGCTGTACCCCAAATCAATTCTTACCGTTGGCGCAGTTGTAAGCCGTAACAAATCCCATGTTTTTGCATGAATCCTGCAATTAGCTAAATCTGTTCGCGCACAAATTTCACGTTGTACTAAAGAAGCAAAACGTTCGCCAACAATCGAATGAACTCCATGAGTATCGCTGCCATAGTAATAAGTAGCTGCACCATGAGCTTTTTCGTTTCCATATGAATCAAGGTTTAGCGAAATCATCAAATCTGCATTGCTCTTATTACTAAAATCAATTCGTTCATGTTCGGATGGATTATTTGAAACACCGCGTGTTAGAAATACCGATGCACCTAATGCAAGTAAACGACCCTCAGTTCGCAAAGCGACATCGTAAGCAATTTGATTATCCGAATCCGGGTTTAGAACAATTACTTTGTTAGCTAATGCCGGACCACGACTCTGCTGTGTTGCATTTTGCCGCAAAGTTGAAGGAACTCCACCTGAAACAATCTTTGTTAAACGGATCAAAGCAATAATTGTTGCCGGTCCACATTTTCCATCAACAGTAGCACCCACAGATTTTTGAAACTCTTTAACCGCCAATTCTGTGCGGGGTCCGTAAATTCCATCTACGCGCCCACAATCAAAACCCATTTCAGTTAAACGAGTTTGCAAAGCGGCAACATCATCGCCACGCATTAAATCTAGATTATGTAGATATAAAGAGCGATCACCAAGTTTCCATTGCGATTCTTCTAACGCGCGTGCGGTGACCGCATCAACAAAACCCGTGACATCAAGGCCACGGGCTTGTTGAAATGAGCGGATCTCCGACTCGGTTAAATCTGACATGGTTTTATGCGAGGAAGCTTTCTAGATCCTTCAATAGTGCTGGCTTTGGCTTAGCTCCAACGATTTGTGTAACAACTTCGCCATTTACAAAAACATACATCGAAGGAATTGATGTGATTCCGTATTTGATCGCAATTGCAGACTCTTCATCGGTATTGAGTTTTACGATCTTGATCTTTGAGCCGTATTCATTTGAAATTTCTTCAAGGATTGGGCCAACAGCGCGGCATGGGCCACACCATTCAGCCCAAAAATCAACCAAAACAGGGGTGCTGCTCTTAAGAACCTCTGCATCAAAGGTTGCTGTCGTTACCTTGCTAGTTGCCATCGTCGTACTCCTCTTTTTGTCGGTATTGATTAAATCAGGGAAAATTTAGTGAGCTAAAAACTTTTCTGCATCCAGCGCTGCCGCACACCCAGAACCAGCTGCAGTAATTGCTTGGCGATAGGTGTGATCAACCAAGTCACCACACGCAAAAACACCCTTTTGATTGGTGCGGGTAGAGCGACCTTCGCAAATTACATAACCTTCATTGTCCAAATCAATTTGTCCCACAATCAATTCGCTGCGTGGAATATGTCCGATTGCAACAAACAATCCAGTAAAGGCGCGCTCGGACTCTGTTCCATCAACAGTGTTACGCAACTTAAGTGCTTCAACTTTGTCTGCGCCTAACACATCAATAACTTCGGTGTTCCATAAAAATTCAATCTTCGGATTAGCTTTTGCGCGCTCTGCCATAATTTTTGATGCACGCAAAGAATCACGGCGGTGAATCAAAACAACCTTTTCAGCAAAACGAGTTAAGAATGTTGCTTCTTCAACAGCGCTGTCTCCGCCACCAACAACTGCAATTGTTTGTCCGCGGAAGAAAAATCCATCACATGTTGCACACCAAGAAACTCCATGGCCGGATAAACGCTTTTCATTAACTAATCCGATCTCGCGGTACGCGCTACCTGTTGCAAGAATGACTGATTTAGCCTTAACAGTGTTTCCGGAACCATCTTTTAACACTTTGATGTCGCCAGATAAATCCATTTCAACAATGTCATCAGTAATTAGTTCGGCACCAAAACGCTTTGCTTGCTTGCGCATGCTGTCCATCAAGTCTGGGCCCATAACTCCATCAGTAAACCCAGGAAAGTTTTCAACCTCGGTTGTGTTCATCAGCGCACCGCCTGCAGTGACTGAACCTTCATAAATAATTGGATCTAACTGCGCGCGAGCAGCGTAAATCGCAGCGGTATAACCGGCTGGACCTGATCCAACAATTACGACATTTCTTACATCACTCATGTGTGCTCCCTAGACCCCGAAATCTAATGGTTTTCTTCAGGTTTTGTTGAACGGCGCGAGATCGAACTACCTAAGTGGCGAATCATGGATATCTCCTCAACCCGCAGCGCTTTTGCAGCAACGATATAGCCAAAGAATGCGACAACCATCACAAGCAGCAATTGCCCGGCACGGGCAGCTGGAGTTAACTCAACACCAACCCACGTGATGTATTCGACCATTGCAAACAATGGAAGCATCACAAGCAACGCTGCAGTGAGCAGACGAAAGTGTTGCGCAATAAATTCTCGAATCGCCAATTTTCCAGTGTGTCTACGTAGTAAACGCAGAGTTACTAGCAAACCAACTAAATAACTGAAAGAAAAAGCAAAACCTAAACCAACCGTGACCCAACGGGTTTTCAAAAATTCTAAGAAGAGATATGACAACGCAACTGAAATGACATTGATTATCAGGATTGAAATAACTTGCGTTCTTGTATCTTCAAAGGCATTGAAACCACGAATCAAAATCAAGTTAATGGAAAAAGCAACCAAACCAAAACTTAAGGCTGATAAAACATAACCAATATAGCGAGAGTCTTCAGTTGGCACACCAATAAAGATCACCTCTGTAATCAAAGGACCAAATAACAAAAATGCAACCGCACTAGGAATCGTAATTACTCCAACCAACCTGATCGCTCGTACAAGTTGTGCTTTTACTTCATCACGCTTTCCATCAAGTGCCAACTTAGAAATATGCGGCAAAATTGCAGTGATAATCGAAATTGTTACAATCGAATACGGTAACAACATTACAAAGTAAGCAAATGTGTAAGGCGTGTAACCAACACCTGTTGTAACACCTTCTTGTGCGCTGCGAACAGCCGCCGATGTTGCGACATTTACTGTTACCAAGTAACCAAGCTGTGAAATTAAGACATAGACCAAAGTCCAACCCGCTAAATTGAAAGATTTACCCAAACCTTCAACACCAAGTTTTGGTTTTAGGCTTATTCCTAAACGTTTAATCACTGGCACCAGAACTAGAGCTTGAACAACAACGCTCAGCGTGGTTCCCCAACCCAGAATCTGCACCTGGATATCGGTGATATTTGAAATGTTTACGCCTGGAGAAAAGATTAAAAACCCGCCAAATAGGGCGATTCCCACCAAGTTATTGGCGATCGGAGCCCACATAAGCGGACCAAAAGAACCACGAGCATTTGCAACTTGACCCAACATCGTAAATAAACCTAAGAAGAAAATTTGAGGCAAGCAATACCGAGTAAATGCAATCGCAATCTCTTTTTCAGTTTCAAAACCAGGCGTGAAGAATTCAGGTGCGTATAAACGTACTAAAGCTGGGGCAAAAACCATTCCTACGGTAACCAAAACAAGCAGGATCAGTGAGATTGTTGTAATCAAACGTGAAGCAAACCCATCTCCACCATCATCGTGTTCAAAAGAGCGAACAAGTTGTGGAATAAAGATGGCAGTTAATGCTCCGCCAACAAGTAAGTTGTACAAAATATTAGGCATTGTGTTCGCAACGTTGTAAGTATCTGCAAGTAAAGCTGTACCCAAAACTGCGACGATTAAAATTCCGCGGATAAAGCCAGTGATGCGAGAGATTATTGTGCCAAGTGCCATGATTCCGGAGGCACGGAAGAGTTCGTTTGATTTCATTTTACTCTCCTTCTCACCCGACGGACACTTTGGGCAACCGCTGCCAATAAGAGAAGTATGGCCGCACCTGTTGTAAATAAAGTTACTCTGGAATCAATTACGCGTGAATTTAAAGTCAAAATCGCTTCAGGCACTATCTCGGTGTCATCATCTGGATCGGTAATGATTGCCGAGACCGATGTTTGTCCAGGTGCAATAACATCAACCTGCATTTCTAGCTGCTTTTTTGATTGCGCCGGAATTACAACATTATCGAAACTTCCAACGATTATTCGCGAATTAAAGGGCAACATTGCAACATCAACTGTCACATCAACATCAAATTCATTAATCACCGTGACCGGAAGTTTTACTGATGATGTAGTTATTTGATACTTACCACTGTTAATTCGTAGTTTGTTAACCATTTCTTTCACTGCATTGGTTGCACTGTAAGAAAAATACTCGCGTGAATCTTTATCTAATGACGGTGATAACAACTGACCTAATCGCGCTCGGAGCTGGATTAACTCTGGAGTATCCACAACACGAGACAAGCGGGTCAAAGCTTTGCGGTTGTCGCTATAACTCTTGCGCAAAGGGTTACTGAGCCCTGATTTTCCAACACTCCATGCAACCTCGGGTTCGCTTCGAACAATACGTCCCAGAGCTAGTTGTAAACGATCTTGCCCGTAAACAAAATAATTCTTCAATTCACTTGGTGCTAAACGCTTAGCTAGTGCAATGTCTGGATTTCCGTAAGCAAGTGCAACAACTTCATTTCCGGAAGTTATCCGCTTCAATTGATTCAACCAAGCAGTCGCAATTTCTTTTCCAGCAGGTTCTGCCTCTGTTGCTAATGTGTATTCATTGCTCATCAGAATTACTTCATCCACTAATGCAGCATCAATAACCCAAGTTCGATTTTTTGCGATTGGTTGAAAAACTTTCAAACCCAAATCCCCAGAAGGAGTAAGTAATTGTGCCAAATCATCATTTCGAAACTCGCCCGTGAATGTTTGGTTAACTGGAGCTGTAATTCGAATAACTGTATTCGCCGCAGTCGCTTGTGGCATCATCAATAAAAGAAAGCTCGAGACAATAACTAAGACAAACTTTTTCATGTTGTTAGCTCTGCACTTCGTGCGATTAATTTCTTTTCATCAGGATATGCAAGCCGTTCAACAATCTCCTCTAGTGGAAACCAGGAAACTTCATCTACTTCACTTTCCTGTGCAGCTAAAACTCCACCAACTTCGGTAAACATGAAGTGATGAACAGTTTTGTGAATTCTTTTTCCACCAGCCATAAACCAAAAATCAATCACACCTAAAGATTTAGTAATACTGGATGTAATTCCGGTTTCTTCAGCAACTTCACGGATTGCAGCTTGTTCTGGAGTTTCACCCACTTCAATATGGCCCTTAGGCAACGACCACAAAATACGTTTTCTAGTCGCATCTTTTGTGTCATAGCGACCGATCAATAAACCTTTTGTACCGGTCGTATCGACAACTAAACCGCCAGCACTGACCTCATCAACGCGCTTTGCATACGGGCGCTTTGCTTGAGGACTCTTATTGGGAGCCGTTTGAGTCTGTGGTTGTGGGCCGCGGTTACCGGAACGCTTGCGCTTCCGTTTTTTCTTCGTGCCATCGCTGCCCGCACCAGGTGCCGGGATCATGAAGCAAGGATAGTGCTTTAACCTTACTTATTGTGAGTAATGCATTAGGCGCAGCAGGAGAGTTAGCGATCCGTTCCTTGGTTGAACGGGCACCGCTGGCCAGCTCCCTTGCCCAGGCATTCAAGGCACAAGGATTTACCTTGGCGTTGGTTGGTGGGCCAGTGCGTGATGCAATCTTGGGACGCTTAGGAAATGATTTAGATTTCACAACAAATGCGCACCCATTGGAAACTAAAAAGATTTTGCAATCATGGGCTGACAATGTTTGGGATACCGGAATTGCTTTCGGAACTGTTGCTGGAAAACGCGGCGATACAACTGTCGAAGTAACAACGTACCGAACAGAACAATACGATCCAGAATCTCGCAAACCTGAAGTTGAATACGGTGATTCAATTCATGGTGATTTATCGCGCCGTGATTTCACGGTTAATTCAATGGCTTTGGAATTAACCACTGATAAACCAGAATTCATAGATCCATTTAATGGCTTACAAGATTTAGCTGCAAGAATTTTACGTACACCAGTACGCGCCGGTGATTCATTTAATGATGATCCTTTACGAATGATGCGTGCTGCACGTTTTGCAAGTCAATTAGATTTCCAAATCGCACCTGAAGTTCTGGCATCGATGCAGGATTTAGCACATCGTATTTCGATTATTTCAGCAGAACGTGTGCGCGATGAGTTTGTAAAGATCATCATGTCGCCCAATCCACGTATCGGAATAACTCTTCTTGTTGATACCGGTCTGGCAGATATCGTCTTGCCAGAAATTCCAAAACTGCGTCTTGAAGTTGATGAACACCACCACCATAAAGATGTGTATGAGCATTCAATTACAGTGCTAGAACAAGCGATTGCACTTGAAGATCGCTTAGGAGGCCCCAACCTGGTAATTCGGATTGCAGCGCTTTTGCACGACATCGGAAAACCAAAAACCCGTGCCTTTATTGAAGGTGGCGGAGTTTCATTTCATCACCACGAAGTTGTTGGTGCACGACTAGCAAAAAAGCGTTTACAAGCGCTGCGCTTTGATAATGAAACTATTGACGCAGTCGAGCTATTAACAATGCTCCACCTTCGTTTCCATGGTTACGGAGAAGGCGAATGGACCGATTCTGCCGTCCGCCGTTATGTGCGTGATGCAGGCGAATTCATTACACATTTACATGTATTGACTCGGGCTGATTGCACAACACGAAATAAAACTAAAGCTGCACGTTTGTCAGCAACTTATGATTCATTAGAAGCGCGTATCGATGTTTTGATGGAACAGGAAGAATTGTCAAAGATTCGTCCCGATCTAGATGGTGCACAAGTAATGCAACTTCTTAATTTGAATCCATCACGCGAAGTTGGACAAGCCATGGATTTCCTAATGGAACTGCGTTTGGAACAAGGCCCAATTGGTGAAGAAGCAGCAACACAAGCACTGCTGAAGTGGTGGGCTAGTAGGTAGCTTTGAACTTACTTGGTCGCAGAACAACTACTGCAACCAGTAAATATGCCGCCATTACAAAAAGCGGAACCTTTGCGGTCACACCAGATGTCGGCAATAGCAAAGCTGCGATTAAACCACCGCTAACAATTGCGCTGTTGACCACAACATCGTAAACGGCAAAAACACGTCCACGGTAGTAATCATCAATTTTTGATTGCACCAGCGCATCGTTAGTAACTTTAATGTTTTGTCCGCAAAAAGCGGTTAAGAAAGCGGTGACTGCCAAAGCAACTTGGGTCTGCCAAATCGCTAAAAACACCGGTGAAAGCGCACTTGCAAACATGGCGAACTTAATCCAACGATGGCGACCAAAACGCGCAACGCCGTAAGGGGCTAAAAAAGCTCCCAAGAAAACACCAACACCGGCAATAGTTAGTGCGATTCCAAAACCTTGCAACCCATCTTCAGGTTGAGCAGGATCATTAAAAGTATTGCGTTCTAACAACAAAGCGGTAAGTGTCAGCGCAGTCAGGCCACCACGATGGACCGCAGTTGCGATGATTCCTCGCGCTGTATCAATATTTTTGCGCAGGAAATCAATCCCTTCGCGCATATCGGTAAAGCCTTGCCTAAATGAAGCTGCAGCTTTTTCATGGGCCATCGGTCCGATTTCATACTTGTTTAATCGTCCCGAAAGAAGCGCGGCAGTCAAGTAACCACCAGCTGCTAAAAGAATAAGCAGTGAATCTGCTTGATCAGCTAGCGCAGCACCATCTACTAGTGCGCGGACACCAACACCGATTCCCCCACCAATTACTACCAATACTGAACCACCAGTTACTGCAATTGCATTTGCGGTAATCAATGATTTGGAATCAATGAGCAAAGGTAACCCGGCAGAAAGTGCAGCAAGAATTAAGCGATTGATTCCGAAAGCAACTAAAACAACCGCAGTAAGTGCAACACCGGTAGCACCACTAAATACGAAGGTTGCAACCACTAACAAATTGATACTGCGCGCAAGATTGGCAAAAAATAATGCGCGTTGCCGTGAAACACGATCTAAAATCGTTCCAACAAATGGGCCAACGATTGAATACGGTAATAAAACTACGGCAAAACCAATAGCTGCACTAAGGGCGTTAGCTTGGCGTTCAGGAGAAAACAAAACAAAAGAAGCTAGCGCGCTTTGGAAAACACCATCGGTCATTTGCCCTGTCCAGCGAACAGCCAGGAGCCGTGAAAGCCGCGGATGTCGAATCAACCCAGCGAAACTCATAACAAAGAGCGTATCCCTGAATTTGGGATTATTCTTCTCCTTAATGAAATCGCAACGATCATTCATCGATTATTCACTCGACAAGCGAGCTACCTTGATAGCCCTCTTTCGTGGAACCGTTGATGCCTGCGATGCTGATCCATATCTAATGCGTGCGGCTAAGTGGCACGGAGATACTGTTGATCGAAACTGCCCAGTATGTAAAAAAGAAGAACTGGTCGAACTTCGCTACACCTTCGGCGAACAACTAGGTCAATACTCAGGGCGCATTAAGACTCCCCGTGAATTAGTTGAGATGGAACGCGAGTTTGGTGAGTTCACCGTCTACATCGTCGAGGTCTGTAAGAACTGTTCATGGAATCACCTATGTGCCTCATACATCTTGGGTGACGGAGTTCCGCGAAAAGCCCCGCGTAAAGTGCGGACCTTGGAGGATGAGGATTACGCCAAGGGATAGCATTGCCAAATGGCCCGTAAATTACTGATTAGAGCAGCCGTTTTTCTTGGCGGCTTCGGCTTTGTTGCGGGATCAGTTTTATTTGCCCTTGCATATTTCACTGTAGATATTCCAGATCCCAATGCATATGTAAATAGCCAATCAACAATTATTCAGTACTCAAACGGTGAAGAAATTGGCCGCGTTGGAACTCAAAACCGACAGATTGTTCCCCTTGCAAAAATTCCACTAAATGTTCGTTACGCAGTTCTGGCCGCCGAAGATCGCAACTTTTATTCAAACAAAGCTTTTTCGGTTACCGGAATTGCACGCGCCGTAATCAACAATCTGCGTGGTGGTTCTCTACAAGGTGGATCAACAATCACCCAGCAATATGCCAAAACCGCTTTTCTTACCCCTAGCCGAACAATTCAGCGCAAAGTCCGAGAATTAGTTATTGCAATTAAGTTGGAAAACCAACTGTCAAAAGATCAAATCTTTGAAAGTTACTTAAACACAATTTACTTTGGTCGCGGTTCATACGGAGTAATGACCGCATCACAGCAATATTTCAATCGCAACGTTGATCAATTAACTAATTCACAAGCAGTTGTCATCGCCTCAATTTTGCGCTCGCCTGGCTTGTACGACCCAGTGTTTAGAGAAGGTAACGCAGAACGTCTTGCCAATCGATTTGAATACACCAAGAACAATATGGTCGAAGCGGGTTGGTTAGATAGAGAAACCGCCGACAAGATGAAGTTGCCGGCAGTAGCACCGCGTTCGACTTCTGGTCAGCTCAGCGGTCCAAAAGGTCACATCGTTGAAGCGGTCCAAAAAGAATTGGCAAAACTTGGATTTAGCCAAGATCAATTACTTGTTGGTGGACTAGTAATCAAAACAACTTTGGATCAAAAGGCGCAGCAATCTGCCGTCGATGCAGTTAACAAGTTTTATCCAAAGAATGCACCGGCAGATCTACGTATTGGTTTAGTTGCAATTCGCCCCGGAACCGGCGAAATACTTGCACTTTATGGCGGCCGCGATTACCTAGAGCGCCAATTAAATGACGCGACTCAGTCGATTACCCAAGCAGGTTCAACCTTTAAACCTTTTGCAATAGTTGCTGCCCTAGAACAAGGAATTCCTTTAACGTCAATGTGGAATGGTGATTCACCACAAACGTTTGATGATTTAGGTAAACCTTACGAAGTTTCTAATTATGGAAACAATGGCTGGGGTCAAACCAGTTTGTTTAATGCAACCAAACATTCGATTAACACAATCTTTGTTCCACTTGGAATCAAGGTTGGCCCAGACAAAGTTGTAGATGTTGCACGCCGCGCGGGAATTCCGGAAAGCGTTGCAATGATGCCAACCCCTTCGGTAGTTCTTGGTACATCAAGCCCACACGTGATCGATGTAGCAAATGCATATGCAACTTTTGCTGCGCAAGGAATTAAGTCAAAACCTTTCCTTGTGTCTCAAGTTTTAGGTTCCAATAAAGGTGTGCTGTATGAAGCAACACCACAAACACAAGAAGCATTTAGCAAAGAAGTTATGGCAGATCTAACCTATGCACTTAAGGGAACCATTACGGGCGGTACAGGTGCTGCAGCACTTGCTTTAGGCCGACCAGCAGCTGGAAAAACAGGTACATCCCAATCAAACGCATCTGCTTGGTTTAGCGCTTACACACCACAGATTGCTGCATCAGTTTCTTTCTTCCGCGATAACGCAACCCAAACACTCAACGGAATTGGTGGAATGACATCACTTACTGGTGGTTCTTTCCCTGCGCGTATCTGGACGCAATTTATGCGAGGTGCACTGAAGGGTGAACCAATTATGGATTTCCCAGCACCATCAAATATTGGTGGACTAGAGCCAGTAGTTATGACTTCGGGTGGAAAGCAAACACCTAAGCCTTAATGAGCCAGGTAAAACTAACCACCGTTAGAGCCCTTGTTGCTCTAGCAATACTGGCAGGACTGATTTCGGTAGCAAAATTTAGCCACTGCGCAAACACTGGCTGGGCAACACCAGATCAATATATTCATGCTTGTTATAGCGATTTACCCGCACTGTTTGAAGCACGTGGCTTAAATACCAATCAGTGGCCCTTTGCAAGTGATGACAACAGTGTTGAATATCCAGTCTTAACCGCAATGGTTATGTATGTAACCTCTTTTGCAGCTAACTCTCCGCTTTCTTATTTCAACATTAATATTTTCTTCTTAATTCTTTTTTTTATTGCCACAGTATTAGTGGTGAGAAAGATACGACCAGAGTTTGCATACCTTGTGCCCATTGCACCAGCGATGATTGCATCTTTGTTTATCAATTGGGATTTGTGGGCGATTGCAACAATGATGCTGGCGATTTATTGGTTTGATCGTAAACAATTTTTATACAGCGCCTTGTTGTTAGGTGTATCAATCTCTACCAAGTTTTTACCGATCTTCTTACTGATTCCAATTGTTTTCATTTTCTGGCGCGAAAACAAAATCAAAGAAGCGATTAAATACATCGCAATTACTTTCGGAATCTGGTTAGCAATCAATCTTCCATTTGCCGTAACTACCCCAACCGGTTGGTGGCGCTTCTACAAACTCAATCTAGATCGCGGACCAGATTGGGGATCTTTCTGGTTAGCACTTCAACAACTTGGGATCAACTTAACTAATCTAAACTACCTTTCAATTTTGTTGCTACTGATTGCATTAACTTCAATTGCGATTTTGTTGTTCGAATTAAAATACACACCATCGCTTGCTTCGGTTGCATTTTTTGTCATTGCATCCGTCATGCTGGCAAGCAAGGTGTATTCACCGCAATATATTCTTTGGTTAACCCCGCTAGCTGTAATTGCGCTAACAAATGCAAAAGATTTACATGCATTTTGGGTTTGGCAAGCAACTGAAATTATTTATCACATCGCAATTTGGCAGCACTTGGCACAAGTCACCGATGCCAAATTTGGCCTAGGCCCGACACCTTTTGCCATCCTGACCCTGCTTCGCATCGCGGGCACGATCTACCTGATGGCCGTCCTGGCCCGCCGGGCGCTGCAGGCTCGAAATACGCACAGCAGACTGCTCGATTTACTATTTGAGGGCTCCAAGGCCTACCCTTAGGCCTCTTATTCCCTTAGGTTTTCCTTTGGTAGTAAGGAATTTAACCCTCCTGTCACGGAAATACCGTGGCCGTCTTAGTCCAGAGGAGGTCGGGTTAACACATGCGTCATTATGAACTTATGGTCATTCTTGATCCAGAACTAGAAGAACGCAC
>JBIIQY010000053.1:0-4774 GCA_044341805.1 Candidatus Planktophila sp. | reverse complement strand
CGACCAAACTGACTCAAGATGTCGATATCAGAGATTCGTGCACTGCGAACAGGACCGACTCTTTGTGGGATAACTGTCGAAAAAATCGCCGCCAATCTAGTGAGGCCGCCCTCTACTTGTTCAATGTACACAATTTCGGCATCTTCTAAACCAATTTGTGGATGCGCTGCATTCGTATCATCAATTTTTACTGCAAGTACTTGGCCATCAATGCCTTCGCGCCCGCTCAGAACGCTTGTAGCTTTTTTGTCAGGTAATAAATCAGAAACCGCTGCGCACCCCGCAAGAGCCAGCGAACTAGCAACTATCAAAACAAAGAATCGCTTAGAGAACATCAGATTCAAATTCGTATGTGATGGGCTGCGGAGCGGTTCCGGCAAGTCGGAAAAGTCGAACAATCAACTTGCCTCGGACCATGTTAGTTCGAACTACTGCATCGGTATGGATCGCTATTGCAATCCTAATTTTGTCGGTCAAGCCAGATAACTCTGTTAGTAGCGCGCTGTCTGACGCGGTTGCTAAGTGTTGAGAATCTTCAAGAAGTAGACCAAGAGCACCTGATAATCCACTTTCAGCCTGTGAACGACTCTGAATGTTTGCATCACGGGCTTGATATGCCGCCGCAGTTAACAACATCGAAGAAGCAGGATCGGCGATATCGCTATGTGCAATTTCCAAAGCAACCGCAGCTCGCTTCTGCAGCAGCACATCTAGATTCGCCCAACTTGTTTCAACTCTGTGATGCAATCTATCCAATCGAGTTGCAGTAAATGACAAATACCACAAAACAAGAATCACAAGGAGCGCCGAAACTAACCACCGAGTCATTGCTTCTCCTCTTTGCCCAAGAATCTATTCCACGGCCGGGTATCAGATGCCAATCGGACTTTCGGGCTTCCTACAATCGACATTTCATAGACCGAGTAAATCTGTTGGGCAACGACTTTCCAATCAAACAACTGTGCTCGTTCTTTACCTCGAGACGACAGTTCTTTTCTTTTATTCTCATCTCGCAAAAGATCAATAACCACCTTTGCTAGTTCGGTAGCGCTCTCTGATTCAAATAAGGCACCATATTGGCCCTGGCCCAATAAATCATCGAATGCAGGAATGTCACTTGCTACGACACAGGCTCCACCTGCTAAAGCCTCAGCCAGAATTATTCCGAATGATTCACCCCCTGTGTTTGGGGCTACATACACCGCAACAGATGACATGAAGTCTGCTTTTTCAGCTTCGGATATCTTTCCTAAGAATTCAAATCGCTGTCGCAATTGTGGATCAATATTCTCGATAACTTCTGCAGGATCTCCTGGTCCAGCAACCAAAACTCTTACATCTGGTGCGAATCGAGAAATGACAGGTAGCGCATCAACAAGAACGCTGAGGCCTTTACGGGGCTCTTCAAATCTGCCAATGAAACCAATCGTGTTTCCCGACCATTTGTCGATACTTTTTCCTTCTGTGTAGCGGTTGGCATAAATTCCATTGGGAATGATTACTGCGTCGGTATCCAGGTGGTCTGTAAGGGTTAAGCGCGCAGCTTCCGAAACTGCGATTCGGGCTGATAATTTCTCAATTGCAGGTTCAAGAATCGGACCAATTGCAAAGATAATCTTCTGACGTTTTGCAGCAGCGTGAAAAGTTCCAACCATTGGTCCATCTGCGGCCCAACATGCCAAAAGTGAAATTGAAGGAATCGCTGGCTCGTGCAGATGGAGCAGATCGAAATCGCCTTGAGAAATCCATTGTCGAACTCGAGCAAACGCCACTGGACCAAACAACACTCTGGCCACCGCCCCGTTGTAAGGAATAGAGATTGGTTTACCTGCATTAACGACGTAATCAGGAAGTTTTGTTTCGTCAATTGCTGGCGCAAGTACTGAAACGTTATGACCCGAAGCGATTAAGAACTCTGCCAAATCGCGAATATGATTTTGCACCCCACCTGGTGTATCCCAGCTATACGGGCAAACTATTCCAATCTTCAGTGAACGATTAAGCATTATTGCCGTTCCTTGAAATCGCCATCAATCCAAATGCGTTGCAACATATGCCAGTCTTCGGGACTTTCCGAGATTCCATCCTCAAAATACTGCGCTGTCATCTGAACAATCTCTTTTACTTTACTGCTTTCATCTCCTGCACTTGGCACAATGATATTTCGAAATTCAATGTGTATTCCACTTTCTGTGTACGAAACAAATGCAGTAATCAGTGGCGCCTTGGTTCGCAAAGCCAGCAATGCAGGACCTGCCGGCATCCGAGCCTTGCCACCGAAGAATTCAACCTCGATGCCTGATCGAGAAAGATCTCTGTCTGATACCAACGCCACTAAAGCGCCTTCGTTAAGTCTTTCTTCCAAAGTGGTGAGCACCCGCCCATCTAGTGGTAAAACCTCCATGCCCATCGCTTGTCGGTATGCCAGAAATTTCAAAAACAACTTCTCTGGCTTTAAACGCTCTGCAACCGTCACGAGACGAATACCTTTTGCGCAGAAATACGCACCAGCATGATCCCAATTTCCTGCGTGAGGAACTGCAACTATGACCCCTGTTTTGGCTGCAATGGCATCGATCAGTAAATGCTCATTAGTTACCGTTACGGTCTCCAGAATTCTTTTCTTGCTCCAGTCCGGCAATCGAAATGTGTCACACCAATATCGCATGTACGAGCGCATGGCCTCGATTACCAACAAATCCAAATCCAAAGCCGTCATACCCGGTTGAGTTCGAGACAAATTAGAGCGCAATCTTTGAACACTCTTTCCGTTGCGCTTTACCAGAAAATCAGAAACCGAATATGCCAGCTTGTATGCAGTACTTTCGGGTAACCACCTAACAACTCGCCAGCCAGCGAAATACAGATACGCTGACAAATTATCTTTCATTTTTACTGGCTCGCTTCACGATCAGCATTCGTTGCACAACTGTGAATGATCCAAGAATCGCCAGTAACCACATTCCAACTGATAGAACATAAGGAACACCTAGTCCATCAAAGCCGATTGCAGCTAAGGAAATTATCAAACGTTCAGTTCGCTCTGCGATTCCTCCAGAACAAGCTATTCCGAAACTTTCCGCCTTAGCTCTGATATACGGAACTAGTAATCCCGTTACCAAAGTTGCTAGTGCAACATAAGTCAACGGATCATCTTGATTAATAAGGAAAATTGTGACACCAATTAAAATCGAAGAATCGGTGATGCGATCAATTGTGGAATCCAAAAAGCCACCCCAACGGCTTGACCCCGAACTGGATAGCCGCGCCATAGTTCCATCGAAAAGGTCGCTTAAAGCTAAAACACATATGACAAGAGTTCCGATAAAGAAATCACCTTGCGGATAGAAATATAAGGAGCAGATGACGACACCTGTCGCTCCTATCCACGTTACTGCGTTGGGGGTCAGACCTCGACGCAAAGCAAAAGCCGCCACAGGGGTAATTACCCGAGTGACCGCTGGCTTCAAACGCGCACTTAACATCAAGGACCATCGTAGGCTGACCCAGTGCAAACACAAATCACCAACGGGTTAATTCATGTTTTTGGCCACCCAAGCGCCGAGCCCGAACTTGTTGCCCAATGCTTCGGCGGTGTCTTCACCCAAGAAGTTCACAGTGACAGCGACTTGGCGATATTTGCGATTAATCCATCAGCAGGTGTGGATCAAGAAACTATTGCAAGATGGGCTGAGCTAGATGAGTTTCAAATTCCTAGACTTGTTGTTGTTACTCATTTAGAAAAACAAGAAGCAGATTTTGATGATGCAGTCATGATTGCCAATCGTGTTTTCTCGCCAATGGCTACACCTTTTTTAGTTCTACACGATGAAGCTGGCTTACCTGTTGCCCTTATTTCCCTTGCAGATTTGTCAATCGTGGATTACTCAACTACTCCCCCAACTTCTCGGATGAGTGATCCAGAACATCAAACGCTCGTTCAAGAGTTTCGAGATGAATACCTTGAGTTAGTTCAAGCCAGTGGAGAGCAAGCCTTCGCAGCAGGTTTACTTTTTCCGGCAATTCCCTTGTGGATCGAAAAAGGAATCGGCGTCGATGTTGTTCATGAATACATCAAGGAGCTAAAGCTTTAATCACCAGGCCGCAGCGATCTCATCTCGCGTTAATTGCAGCAACTGAGGCATCACTTTAGTTTTACCAATGATTGGCATGAAATTTGCATCACCGCTCCACCGAGGAACTACGTGTTGATGAATATGTGCTGCAACACCTGCACCTGAAATCGCGCCTTGATTCATTCCTAAGTTAAACCCCTCAGGAGCTGACACTTTTCTAATCGTCTGCATTGCATGTGCCGTCAGGGCAGATATCTCGTTACGTTCCTCATCGGTTAAATCAGTAAGGTCAGCAACGTGCCGGTAAGCGCACACTAACAAGTGTCCAGGATTGTATGGATAAAGATTCATGACAACGTAAGCCGATTTTCCTCGGTAAACAATCAAGCCCTCTTCATCGGTTTTTTTAGGTATCGCGCAGAATGGGCAAGCAATGTCATTTGTGTCTAGAGGTCTGTTTTCTCCGCGAAGATACTCCAGGCGATGTGGAGCCCACAATCGAGCCCAACCATCAGGCATTCCAGCACCACTTACTTCATGGCTCATTGACTACACCTGAGTTCGTTCGGCGACAACCTTTTTAATCTCAGCGATTGCATCAGCTATCGGAATTCCATTCTTCTGCTCGCCATTGCGATAGCGGAAGGAAACCGCTCCAGCCTTTTGATCTTCTTCACCGGCAATGACCATAAATGGAA
>JBIIQY010000052.1:0-4790 GCA_044341805.1 Candidatus Planktophila sp. | reverse complement strand
GGCATCGCTGGCGGATTAGCAGGTTTTTCATGGAAAGCCTTAATGGTGATTCCATCATCAGCTAATTCAATAACACCAAAATCATGTGCCTCAGAACGTGGCATGCGAATCGCTGCGACCGTTACACCTGCTCCAGATTCAACATGCTGTTGGAACATTTGCATGGGATCCATGCGATAAACGTGATCAGCACCGAACACCAAAACATGCTTTGGATCTTCATCGTGAATTAAATTGAAGTTCTGCAAAATTGCATCCGCACTGCCGGTATACCAGCGTGGCCCAAGACGCTGCTGAGCCGGAACCGGAGTGATGTAATTTCCAAGTAGCGAGGACATGCGCCACGTTGTAGTTATGTGACGGTCAAGTGAATGTGACTTGTACTGCGTCAATACTGCGACCTTGAGCATATTTGCATTTGCAAGATTAGATAAAACAAAATCAACTAAACGATATGAGCCACCAAATGGAACTGCAGGCTTGGCGCGATCTGCTGTTAGCGGCATTAATCGCTTTCCTTCGCCACCAGCAAGAACGATGCTGAGCGGAAGTTGCAGTTTAGCCATGACTTAACGATAGCCTTTCACCCTTGTCCGAGGAAGAGGTTTACAAAGATATGACCGCGTTAAAGGTTGGAATCGTTACCAAAGAGTGGCCACCGGCCATTTATGGTGGCGCTGGGGTGCATGTCCTCCAGTTAACGCAAGCCCTTCGCACAATCAAAGATGTTCAGGTTGATGTTCACTGCTTTGGTGGCACAAGAGATGATGCTTTTGGTTACTCATTGCCCGATGGTTTTGCCGATGCAAATCCTGCAGTTCAAGCTTTAGCGATTGATCTTGAAATAGCTACACATCTTGGCCATGTTGATGTTGTTCACTCACACACTTGGTATGCCAACATGGCTGGACATATTGCTGCGTTGCAACACGGAATCCCCCACATTGTTAGCGCACACTCGCTTGAACCTTTACGTCCTTGGAAAGCCGAACAATTAGGCGGCGGTTATCGCATTTCATCGTGGGCTGAAAAAACTGCCTATGAAGCTGCAAGTGCAATCATTGCAGTAAGCGATGGAATGCGTGCTGATGTTCTCAAGGCGTACCCAACGATTGATCCCGCAAAGGTTGTCACGATTCGAAATGGCGTAGACACCGAAAAGTTTGCACCAAATCACGATCAATCAGTTCCTGAGAGCTTTGGAATCAATGGCCCATTTGCAATCTTTGTTGGGCGCATTACCCGTCAAAAAGGTTTGGCGCATTTACTGCGTGCTTGGAAAGACGTACCTGCTGAATACGGTTTGGTACTTGCCGCCGGAAGTCCTGATGAAGAAGGAATCGGTAACGAAGTGGCGGCTTTGATCGCAGAACTTCAATCAACCCGTGGCAATGTGTGGTGGATTAAAGAGATGCTCCCCCACGATCAGTTAACTGCGATGCTCACTGCTGCAGACTTATTCATCTGTCCCTCAATTTATGAGCCACTGGGAATCGTAAATCTTGAAGCCATGGGCTGTGAAACCGCGGTTCTTGGTTCACGTGTAGGTGGAATTCCAGAGGTTGTTGCCGATAAGGAAACTGGCGAACTTGTCGATTACAGCGGTGAGGCCGCACCATTTGAAAAAGCTTTAACCGAATCTATAACTCGCTTGATGTCACAACCTGACCTTCTGAAGAAATATGGTGCTGCAGGTCGTGTGCGTGCTCAAAAACTATTTAGTTGGGATGCCGTTGCAGCGTTGACTGTGGAACTCTACCGCAAGGTGATTGGATAAATGAGTCGTAAATCCCTGTTCCACTTTGTTTTGGTTGGATTTTTGTGGGGTATTCCTTATCTTCTAATGAAGGTTGCCGTTGAAGATTTTCCACCTGCCGCTGTGGTTGCTGGACGCACATTAATTGGTGCATCGATTTTGATTCCGATTGCGATTTATCGTAAGAAGTTTAAAGGCGCAGTCCTAGGGTTTAAGTTTGTTGCGTTTTATGCGCTGCTAGAAATGATTGGTCCTTGGATCCTAATCACTACTGCTGAGCAGAAAATTAATTCAGGTCTTGCTGGATTGCTTGTTTCTACAGTTCCGATCTTTGCAACAATCATTACTTCCTTACGCGGAGATCATTCAGTCTGGCAGTTCAAGCGAATCGTGGGAATAGTTGTTGGATTCCTTGGTTTGATCTTGGTTGTAGGAATAGAAAGCATCACCGGAACCAGCGATCCACTTTCTATTGCTATGGTGATCCTGGCTTCTATGGGTTATGCATATGCGGTAATTATGGTTACCTCAAACCTGCCTTTGGTCGATGGCATTGCAATTAACGGTTTAGCAATGGCTTTGACAACTGTCTTCTGGGCACCGGTTGCAATTGCTCAGTGGCCATCAAGTATTTCAATGAATTCCGCATTGTCACTGATTGCACTTGGAATTTTCAGTACAGCTATCGCATTCATTTTGTTCTTCAAGTTAATGGATGAAATTGGGCCTGCGCGCGGTTCATTAGTAACTTACTTGAACACGGCAGTGGCTGTTGTTCTGGGCGTCATCATCTTGAAGGAACCACTAACTGCAGGAATTATTGTTGGATTGCCTCTGGTGCTGATTGGTTCTTACCTTGCAAGCAGAAAGAGCCAAGACAAAATCGTCAGTTAAGATTTCTCGCCAAACCCCAATTTTGCTAGCAACTTTGGATCCTTTTGCCATTCCTTTGAAACCTTAATGTGAAGACCTAAGAAGATTTTTGCGACTAGTGCACGTTCTATATCAGCACGGGCTCGAATTCCGATTTCCTTTAAGCGTGCGCCTTGATGGCCAAGCAAGATTGCGCGCTGAGTATCGCGTTCTACGTGAATAGTCGCGTGGACATCAAAAAACGGGCGTGAGCCTTTTTCTTCGCGCTCTCCAAATTCATCAATGGTTACAACAATAGAATGTGGAAGCTCTTCGCGAACATCCTGCAGCGCAGCTTCTCGAATAAACTCACAAATCAACTGTTCGATCGCTTGATCGCTGGTTGTTCCTTCAGGGTAATACTGAGGACCCGCCGGAAGGTTCTTGCCGATAAGTTCATTCAGCAGATCTACCTGATCATGAATTGCAGCAGATACCGGAATGATTTCATCCCACACAAAGCCTTCGGCAATTTTCATGATTCCAAGTAGACGGACCGCAAGCTTTTCTTTAGAGATCAAATCTGTTTTAGTGATAACTGCAAACTTTTTTGCCTTTGGGTGCTTAGCAATTTCTGCAGCAATAAAAGTGTCACCTGCGCCAGATGTTTCATCGGCTGGGATACACATGATCACGATGTCGACCGAATCCATGCTTTGATCGACAACTTGGTTGAGGCGCTGACCAAGCAAAGTCTTTGGCTTATGTACTCCGGGAGTATCTACAAGTACTGCTTGAAATTCGGGGCGATGAACAATGCCACGAATCGCGGTGCGTGTTGTATTGGGATGATGCGAAGTTATTGCAATTTTGCTACCTACAAGTGCGTTAATCAAAGTTGATTTTCCTACGTTTGGGCGGCCAACAATGGCAACAAAGCCCGAACGGAAATCACTCATGGACTTATTCTCTCATCAATTAGCTCCTACAAACTCCACCGCATCTGCCACAGATGTAACGATCTCTGCAGCTCTTTCGCCAATTAAGCGATGACAACCTTCGCTGGTGGGTGAATTAATTGGTCCTGGAATAGCCATGACTGGCCGAAACATCTCGGCGGCATCTCGCGCAGTTCGTAGTGATCCACTGCGAAATGCGGCTTCCACAACAAGTGTTGCTTTGGATATCGATGCAATCAAGCGATTGCGAGTTAAGAAACGATGTGGCAACGCTCTCTGTCCTGGCATGGATTCCGTAACCATTACTCCTGATTCGCAAATTTCGGCAAACAATCGGGTATTGCCTGCTGGATAGTTAATGTCGATTCCGGATGCGATCACCGCAACGGTTACACCTTCTGCAATCAGCGCTCCTTTGTGAGCATATGAATCAATTCCGTATGCTCCCCCACTAACGATTGCCCACTCACGATCGGCAAAGCCTGCAGCGAAATCCCCCGCAATCCGTGCCCCATATGAGGTTGGATTTCTGGTTCCGACAATTGCAAGTGAGCGTTGGTGCAATGCACTGATGTTTCCTTTGATAATCAAACCAATAGGCGGTGCTGCAAGATCATTAACTTGAACTGGCCAATCCTGATCTATGGGGGTGATAAACCGCGCTTGGTGCTTGTCTATTTCTGATAACACTTGATCACCACTGATGTCCTTTAATGAAGCGATCAACTTTTCATACTTTATCGAGTCATACCCACCACGCAGCAGTTTTTCATACACTGCAAGTGCACCCTTGGTTGAGATTTCAGAAGACCAAAATGATTGCCCACCCTCTATGGCGCTAAAAAGAATCGCACGAGCATCTAGTTCATTCATGCTTCGATCTTGCCTCTCATTGTGTGGGCAGACATGACATTTTCAAGTGTTGGTGTTGGATTTCCTTGTAGATCAGCAAAGCTCCAAGCAGTACGAATAATCTTGTGTAAGCCTCGGGCGGTAATGTGTTCGCGGTCTAGTTCATCATGCAGAAAATTCATCGCACTTTTTTCAGGTTGAAATGTGGAACGCAAAGCACGTGCAGGTATCTGTGAATTTAGAGTCCAACCCATTCCCGCAAAACGCTTTTTGCCTACTTCTCGAGCCGCAATGACTCGATTACGAATAACCGTGCTGCTTTCACCTAATTCATCCCGTGCCATATCGACGCGTCCAACCGGATCCACCTG
>JBIIQY010000051.1:0-4798 GCA_044341805.1 Candidatus Planktophila sp. | reverse complement strand
ATGTTCTCTCCTTGGCCACAACCGATGAAGCTGTTGGCAAAATGCGTGTTAAAGAGTTGCTCGAATCTTTATCTGGCGTTGGAAAAGTGCGTGTAGTTTCTCTAATGGAACGGCTGAATATTTCACCCACTCGTAGGATTCAGGGCCTCGGAAGACATCAGTTGAAGGAACTACGTAACGAATTCGTGAAAACAGATTCAGCGGTCAAGCCTGGAAGATTATTGGTTTTATCTGGACCTGGTGGAGTGGGAAAGAGCACCGTAGCGAAGAAACTTCGAGAAGAAGGAGATTTCTGGGTGAGTGTTAGTTTTACAACTCGTGCACCCCGTATCAATGAAATTGAGGGACGAGACTATTTTTTTGTCAGTGATGAAGTTTTCTCGCAGATGATCTCGGATGATCAATTTTTGGAATGGGCCGAGTTTGCTGGAAATCGATACGGAACTCCGCAGCGCCAGGTTGAAGACGCGTTGCGTTTGGGTAAGAACGTTCTGCTGGAAATCGAAATCGCTGGAGCAAAACAAGTCAAAGCCCACCTGCCACAATCGATCCTAGTGTTTCTCGAACCGCCCACGTGGGAGGAACTCGTCTCACGTCTTGAAGGGCGAGGCACTGATGGCGAGCAGAGAAGGGCCGAGAGGTTGGAGTTGGCGCAAGAAGAGCTTGCTGCGGCAGCCTTTTTCGATGTAGTGCTGGTAAATGACCAGGTCGAGAGCGTTGTCCGAAAACTGATAGAGTTAGCCCAGAATTAAGTCGAGTAGAACACAACGATATTGATCACAGAAGCGGGGATAACCATGGATGGCATCACAAATCCACCTATTGATGAACTTCTAGAGAAGAGCGGCTCAAAGTACAGCTTGGTTCTCTACGCTGCTAAGCGTGCTCGACAGATCAATGCGTATTACTCACAACTAGGTGAAGGTCTTCTGGAATATGTAGGACCTCTGGTTGAAACACATGTTCATGAGAAGCCTCTTTCAATCGCTCTTCGCGAAATCAACGAGGGTCTTCTAACGATTGAAAACCTCGAGCCAACTGCGTAGTTTTTCATGACACTCCAAGGCCGTGAGGTTATTCTCGGAGTTGGTGGTGGAATTGCGGCCTACAAATCCTGTGAACTTTTACGTCGTTTACAAGATCGCGGTTATGTAATCACAGTTGTTCCCACTCCTGCAGCTTTGAACTTTGTAGGTGCTGCTACTTGGGAGGCACTTTCCTCTCGCCCGGTCAATACACAAGTGTGGGAGAGCGTACATACAGTTCCTCACATTGCACTGGCTGAAAGAGCTGATTTCTTTTTGATTGCACCAGCAACGGCAGATTTGATTGCTCGTCTTGCGATGGGAAGAGCTGATGATCTGCTCACAAATTTAGTGCTTGCATCTGATGCACCCAAAATGCTGGTACCAGCAATGCATCCATCGATGTGGCTAGATCCAGCAACAGTTTCTAATGTCAACACATTAAGACAGCGCGGTTTCATAGTGATGGATCCCGAAGTTGGCAGATTGACCGGCAGCGATGTTGGCCCCGGAAGATTTCCTGAAACTGCGGCGATTATTTCGCGTTTTGATGAAGTGACAGGACAGGTTCAGGATCTTAAGGGCTTAAAAGTTTTGGTCACCGCCGGAGGTACGCGCGAACCAATTGATCCTGTGCGTTTCATCGGCAATAGGTCCTCGGGCAAACAAGGAATAGCCATCGCTAATGCGGCAAAAAATCGCGGCGCCGAAGTTCAACTCATTGCGGCAAATTGCGATGTTTCATCCTTGACTGGAATACATGTGACTGAAGTCGAGACTGCATTAGAGATGCAACACGCACTACAGAACAGTTTTGACGCTTGCAACATTTTGATTATGAGCGCCGCAGTTGCCGATGCCCGACCAACGCAAGTTTCTGATCAAAAGATAAAGAAGGCCACACTTAACGCGATCGAACTGCAACAGAACACCGATCTATTGGCCGAGCTTGCTCCGCGAAAGGGCAACCGAGTAATGGTTGGTTTTGCCGCAGAAACCAAAGAACATCTGCAAGAGGCTCGCAGGAAATTAGAGAGTAAAGGCCTTGATGTGATCTATGTAAATGATGTTTCTGGCGGGGCTATCTTTGGCCAGGACACAACTATGGGTACCATTCTGCTACGCAATGAAGCGGATATAGCGATCAAGGAAGTCTCCAAAGACGCTCTTAGTAATGTACTTCTTGATCATGCCATCCGGCAGTTAGGTTAAAACTATGTCAAAGCGCTTGTTTACTTCAGAATCAGTCACCGAAGGTCACCCAGACAAGATCGCAGATGCGATTTCAGATGCGGTTTTAGATTCCTTGTTGTCTCAGGACACAAAAAGCCGAGTTGCTGTCGAAACGTTGATTACAACGGGTCAGGTACATGTTGCAGGCGAAGTCACCACTAATGGGTATGCAGATGTCATGGGTATTGTCCGAGACACTGTTTTGAATATTGGCTACGACTCTTCGGATAAAGGTTTTGACGGAAATAGCTGTGGTGTTTCAATCTCAATTGGACAACAGTCGCAAGATATTGCCCAAGGTGTCGATGATGCTTACGAGCATCGCGTAACTTCTGCAGTAGATCCTCTTGATCTGCAAGGAGCAGGAGATCAAGGTTTGATGTTTGGTTATGCATGCGATGACACCAAGGAGTTAATGCCGCTTCCAATTTGGCTAGCGCACGCACTTGCTCAACAATTGACCAAGGTTCGCAAGTCCGGTGAACTGGCTTATTTGCGGCCTGATGGAAAAACTCAAGTAACAATCGAGTATGAGGGTGACCGCGCAATAGCGTTGAACACTGTAGTTATTTCTAGCCAACATGCTGAAGAAGTTGATGTAGTCAAGAAATTAACTCCAGAGATCATCGAATACGTAATCAATCCAATCATCTCAACGATTGATTTGCCAAAGAATGATCTACGAACATTAATCAACCCAACTGGACGATTCGTGATCGGTGGACCTATGGGTGATGCCGGTTTGACGGGGCGCAAAATCATTGTTGATACCTATGGTGGAATGGCCCGACACGGTGGCGGCGCATTTAGCGGAAAAGATCCATCTAAAGTCGATCGCTCTGCGGCCTATGCAATGCGTTGGGTAGCAAAGAATGTGGTTGCAGCTGGTTTGGCGCGTCGTTGTGAAGTACAGGTTGCGTATGCAATTGGTAAGGCCCAACCTGTGGGAGTTTTCGTTGAAACTTTTGGTACTGAAACAGTTCCGGTAGCTAAGATTCAAGAAGCGGTGCTTTCAGTCTTTGATCTACGTCCAGCCGCGATCATTAGAGATCTTGAACTACTGCGTCCAATTTATTCGCTAACAAGTGCCTATGGTCATTTCGGTCGCGAACTTCCTGAGTTTGCTTGGGAACGAACTGATCGCACCTCAGCACTTCAAAACGCAGTTAAGTAATCGGTGGCAGCACCTAGGCTTTTTCGCTTAAGGGCCGAGGTTGCTTCAAGCCCTTCGGGCCCTGTAGCCGATCGCCTTCCGGTTGCTCGAGTACGAGTTGATACAGGTGTATTTCATTTAGATCAGATGTACGACTATTCAGTTCCCGAAAAGATCAGTAATGCAGTTGTCCCTGGGGTGCGTGTTCAACTTCCTTTTGGTAATCGTGAAACTGAAGGCATCATTGTTGAACGTGTTTCGCAACCTGAAAGAGCTGGAAGCCTGAAAGCAATTACGAAAGTGCTTTCACCTCATGTCGTTGCAACACCTGCACTTTTGCATTTAGTCGACAAAGCGTCGAATTTTTATTGCTGTAACCCCTGGGATCTTTTGCGTTCGGCAATACCGCCACGAGTAGCGGCTGTCGATAAGGAACTACCTGTTGCTCATCATGAAACTTGGGCTCCACAATCGAAAAAGCCCACTGTTTATCAGAGCTTTAAACCATTTCTTTCCTCGCATGAACAGTTGAGCGACATAGTCAGAGATTTCACGAAGCTGGGCTCTGTGCTAATAGTTGCTCCAGATGAGAGAGATGTAGACAAGATCATCGAAACTCTTTCTTTAACTTTCACCAATGTCCTGAAGGTCTCCAGTTCCTCGACACGTGAGGAGCGCTACCGCAACTTTCTGCTAGCTATCAGACTTGAATCTTCCATCGTCGTTGGAACACGAAGTGCAATCTTTGCTCCGGTAAGAAATTTAGCTGGGATCATTATTTACAAAGAGTCTTCACCAGACCACTTCGAGCTTCGTTCTCCCGGTTGGAATTCTACGACCATCGCAGAAATGAGAGCGCAGAGCGAAAACGTTCAATTAGTTCTAACTGGATTCACGCCATCAATTCGCGTTGCTAATGGAATTGACGCCAGGAGCATCAAATTCAACACTCAACGCTTCCAAGTCAATGTCCAGGCATTTTCGCCCAATGACGGAACGCTGTTACCTGGTCGAATATTTTCTGAAATCAAGAAAGCGTTGAAAAAGGGTCCTGTACTTTTCATCGCTCCTCGTAAAGGGTATGGGAATGCATTGCTGTGTTCCCATTGCCGAAATATCGCTTTGTGCAGGTGTGGCGGCAGGTTGAGCGTTGTTTCCAAAGGATTAGCGCCGACCTGTGTTCATTGTGGAACTTCTTTTCCGACATGGAGATGTACCTATTGTGATCGGGATAAGCAATATTTAGCAGGGCGAGGTATAGATAGAGCTGCAGAAGAGATTTCTCGTGCCTTTCCAGGTTTTCCTGTTGTGATTTCCGCAGGCGATGTCATCAAAGACAGTATCGATGCCAAGCCGGCGCTGGTTCTTTCAACACCAGGTGCTCAAC
>JBIIQY010000050.1:0-4899 GCA_044341805.1 Candidatus Planktophila sp. | reverse complement strand
AAGTTGGTTTAACTCCAACAGTTCCAGTAACAGCTGCAGGTTGGCGAATAGATCCGCCAGTATCCGTACCAATTGCCAGTGGTGCTTCAAAGGCAGCAAGAGCTGCAGATGAACCGCCACCTGAACCTCCAGGAATACGTGTTAAATCCCATGGGTTATGTGTTGGTCCATATGCAGAGTTCTCAGTTGAAGAACCCATTGCAAACTCATCCATATTGGTTTTACCCAAAATAACAATGTCATTCTTTTTTAAGTTAGCAACAACGGTTGAGTCATACGGTGGACGCCAACCTTCGAGAATCTTTGAACCACAAGTTGTTGGCACACCCTTTTGCGCCATGACATCTTTAAGTGCCAGTGGAACACCTGCAAGTGGTGACAACTTTTCACCTTTTGCACGCTTTGCATCAACTGCAGCGGCTTGAGCCAAAGCACCTTCGGTATCTACATACAAAAATGCATGTACATCGGTATCAACTGCAGCAATGCGATCTAAGTGCGCTTGAGTTAATGCAACAGATGTTGTCTCACCGGCAACAAGTTTTGCTGCCATTTCGGCTGCTGAGTTACGAATCATTCTTCACCCAGAATCTGAGGAACGCGGAAACGTTGTTCCTCTTGGGCTGGAGCGCCAGAGAGCGCTTCTTCAGGAGTAAGACTTGGAACAACTACATCTGCCCGGAAAACATTGCGTAGCGGCAACGGGTGTGAAGTTGGTTCAACATCTGCCCCGGCAACTTCCTGCACACGAGCAACGGCATCCAAAATTACGGTGAATTCTTGGGAAAGATTGACTAACTCTTCTTCACTCATTTCGATGCGGGCTAGGCCTGCAAGCTTGGCGACATCATCGCGTGAAAGGCTGCTCATGGGTGTCAGTCTAATTAAATTGCAGCCTAACTGCGAATTTGCCCATTTCCCGTAACAATCCAAGTGGTTGTCGTCATTGCTTCTAGCCCCATTGGACCTCTGGCATGCAATTTTTGATTTGAGATACCAATTTCAGCGCCAAAGCCCATTTGTTCACCATCGGTAAAACGTGTGGATGTATTCACCATGACGGCTGCGCAATCTGCCAGAGCAATAAATCGCTTCACATTCTCTTTGTTCTCAGAAATTATGGCTTCGGTGTGCTGAGTACCGTATTTAGCAATGTGCGCACTTGCCGCATCGACAGAATCAACGATTGCAACGTTCATCTCTAACGTGCCGTATTCGGTACAGAAATTTTCATCCGTTGCCAAGGTTGCTGGAATTTTTGCACTCTTGGCAATTGCTAAAGAAGCCGCGTCACAATGCACAATCACGCCAGCTTCATGCAGCGCGTTCAAAGCTGTTGGCATGAATTCTTCTGCAACCGCTGAGTGAACTAGCAAAGTTTCGGCAGCATTACACACACTTGGGCGTTGAACCTTCGAGTTGATGATGATTGGAACCGCTTTGCTTAAATCTGCAAACTCATCGATATACACGTGACACACCCCAGCGCCTGTTTCGATTGTTGGGACTGATGATTCATCAACCACCATACGAATGAGCGCCGCGCTTCCACGTGGAATTACTAGATCTACTTTTCCACGGGCGTTTAACAATGCCTTAACAGTTTCACGATCCTCTGAAGGAACAAGTTGAATCACATCTGGAGAAATCGAAGTTGTCGAAAGCGCATCTCGCATGACACGGACCAAGATTTCATTGCTGTGTGCAGCACTTGACGAGCCGCGAAGCAAAGCAGCGTTTCCAGACATAAACAAAATTACCGCCGCATCCACCGTTACGTTTGGACGTGCCTCATAAACCATTCCAATTACTCCGAAGGGAACCGAGATTTGTTCTAACTCAATTCCATTAGGCAAAGTAGATTTTCGTAGAGTTTTACCGAGCGGATCTTCAAGCGCACTTACTTGGCGTGCTCCCCCTGCAATCCCTTTAATGCGTTCGGGGGTTAACAAAAGTCGATCAAGTAGCGATGAGTTCAAACCTGATGCGCGGCCGGCCTGCATGTCTTTTTCATTGGCAGTAAGAATTTCAGCACTTCGCGCTTCGATTGCAGCTGCAATTACCTTCAGCGCATCTTTGCGTTGAGCACCAGTGGAAACACTCAAGGTTCTTCCGGCAAGGCGCGCAGAGTCTGCAAGCTGCGAAATTAATCCCTCGGCATCCATAGGTTCAAGCCTATAGGCAGTTACCCTGTTGCCGTGTTCAAATTAATCCGCAGAGTCGCAATCATTCTTGTCGTTGTCTATGCCGCATTGTTCGGCCTTACAAAAATCATTCATTACCCCGAACCAATTGCCACAATTCGACTTGGCTTAGCCCCAGCATCCAAGACTCCAGATTTAATGCCGTCCCACACAATCAAAGCCACACCAGGTTCGCCATGGATGCAAGGCACTGCCGAAGAGATTGCAACGGTGACGTGGAATGGAAAATCAGTCACCTTTCAACAATTCTTGGAGGAGACGGATACAAATGCCTTCTTAGTAATTCGTAAAGGAAAGATTACCTACGAGAAGTACTTTAATGGAAAGAAACAATCAACAATTCTACCTTCATACTCTGTCGCTAAAGCAATGACATCGCTAGTTATTGGCCAGTTAATCAATGAAGGAAAGATTAAGGAAAGCGATACTTTTGTCAGCATTTTGCCAGAATTCAAGGCAGACACCTCTTTCGACAAGGTAACTGTTAAAGACTTATTGGATATGAATTCCGGCATCGGAGTTTCAGATAACTATCCTTCTGGTCCCTCAGGTTGGGGAGTTGCGATCGCACAAATGTACGCATCAACAGATGTTAATTGGTTCTTGAAGAACAATAGGAAAATGAGAGAAGAGCCAGGAACTTTCCCAGAGTATCGATCTGTAAATACTCAAATGTTGGGTTTAATCGTCCAAAAGGTTACCGGTCAAAAACTAGCCGATGCATTTAGCGAACGTGTGTGGCAAAAGGTAGGCGCTGATTTCAACGCGACTTGGAATGTAGACCAAGTTGGCGGTCATGAAAAAGCATTTTGTTGCTTCAATGCAACGGCTCGTGATTACGCACGTGTAGGTCAAGCATTGATGAGCGGTGATCCAAAGATTGCAAGCACTTCTTGGAAAGCTCGCCTTTCAACTTCAGTAGTTACGCTGGATTACGGCTGGGGTTATGGCGCACAGATGTGGCATCCATTCCCAGGAATCAACTTAATGATGGGCTTGCATGGCCAGTACATTTATATGGATGCACTCAATGACACCGTGGTAGTAAAACTGTCTGATATGCCGACAAGTTCAGATGGAATTAGTGCAAAGATCGCGCCTGTTTTGCGAGAAATAGCAGAAAAAAACTAGTCAGAGAAGAACTAGGTCGTCGCGGTGAACAAGTTCGCGTTCGTACTCTGCGCCCAAAGCAGCGGCTAGCTCTTTTGTTGAACGACCAAGCATCTGGGGCAGATCCACTGAATCAAATGCAACTAGGCCACGAGCAATCACTGCGCCATTTGGGCCAACAAGTTCGACTGCATCACCGGCAATGAAATCGCCTTCCACAGCAGTTACGCCAGCAGGTAGTAATGACACTCCGCGCTCCAAAATTGCTGTGACTGCGCCTGCATCAAGAATTAACTTACCTTGTGACTTTGTTGCATGTGCCAACCACAAAAGGCGTGAAGTTGTTTTGCTTGCATGTGCATGAAAATGTGTTCCGAGTTTTTCGCCAGCAAGAGACTTGTCGGAATCTTCAAGTGAAGTAAGCAACATAGGAATACCAGCAGAGGTTGCAATTCGTGCTGCTTCAACTTTAGTAACCATTCCTCCGCTACCAACACCGGCAGAACCTGCACCGCCAAGAGTGATTCCCTCAACATCTGCAACAGCTGAAACTTCATGAATTCTTTGCGCTCCTGCTTGAGTTGGCGGAGCGTCATACAGTGCATCAACATCAGAAACTAATACCAGCAAATCTGCACCAATTAACAAGGCAACTAAAGCTGCTAAACGATCGTTGTCGCCAAAGCGAATCTCTTGGGTTCCAACTGAGTCATTTTCATTGATAATTGGAACAACGCCTAGCTGCAGCAACTTGTAAAGAGTTCGTTGTGCATTTTGGTAATGCGAGCGACGAACAACATCTTCGGTTGTCAGTAAAACTTGAGATGCAGTAATTGCATGGCGGGCAAAGCTTTGCGTGTATTGAGCAACCAACAAACCTTGTCCAACAGATGCTGCCGCTTGCTGAGTTGCCAGATCTTTAGGACGAGTTGTTAACCCCAGTGGCGCTAAGCCAGCTGCAATGGCACCTGAAGAAACCACAACAACTTCGGCCCCACGCTTTTTGCACGCAGCAACGACATCTACAAGTTTGTTTACTGCGCTGGCATCAAGTGCCGATCCGGCTTTACCCGTTAGAGAGGATGAGCCAATCTTGATGACGATGCGTTTTGCAGAGGTGATCTGCTCTCGGCTCACTTGTCATCTCCATCCTTTAGATCCTCATCGGTAATTATCGGTGCTGAAAGTTTAGGCGTGTGGGGGTCAACAACGTTGTATTCCCACTGCTTGGCGATTTCATCTTCACTCAAAACATCTTCAACGCGCTCAGGCATGTTCCAGGTTGATTCAAGACGTGAATCCTCACCGCGACGATGCAAGTGACCTGCAAGTTGTTCCGCGCCAGCTTCAATTGTTGGCTCCCAGTCAAAGATAACTTCAGTGTCGCCGTCGCCAATACGGACTTCGCTTCCGGCAACTGCGCCCTTCTTGTACAACTCTTTTTCTACTCCAAGTTGTGCAAGTCGATCTGCCAGGTAACCAATAGCTTCGGCATTTTTAAAGTTAGTTTGGCGAACCCAACGTTCTACCTTCTTACCGCGAATTGTGAATGAGCCATCTGCATTTGCATTAACTAAGAAACCTG
>JBIIQY010000049.1:0-4949 GCA_044341805.1 Candidatus Planktophila sp. | reverse complement strand
GCAGCAGGAGCATGGAAGTTTGGATTCTGGCTCTTTGCGTAAATGTCTTCCCATTGCGCCTTTAAGCGTGCGACATCATTGGTGAGATCTTCTTCGCTCACACCTTCGGCAGCTGTTCGAACAATTACGCCAGCTTCTTCAGGAATCAAGTTCTTAAGAATTGCTTTCAAACGTGCGCGTTCTTCTTCAGGAAGACGCTTTGAAATTCCAGACATTCCGCCGCCTGGAACATAGACAACATGGCGACCAGGTAATGAAATTTGGCTAGTTAGACGTGCGCCCTTTTGACCAATTGGATCCTTAGTTACTTGAACTAATACTGGCTGGCCTGTCTTTAAAACGGTTTCAATCTTGCGGGGTTGTGATTCAGAGATACCTGCAGCATCCCAATTCACTTCACCTGCGTACAGAACCGCGTTGCGGCCCTTACCGATATCAACGAATGCAGCTTCCATAGAAGGCAGCACGTTTTGTACGCGCCCTAAGTAAACGTTTCCTACGTAAGAAACATTGCTATTGCGGTTAACGTAGTGCTCAACCATTACGCCATCTTCGATAACGGCAATCTGAGTACGGTCTGCAATCTGGCGAACAAGCATCTCGCGATCAACATTTTCGCGACGAGCTAAGAATTCTCCATCAGTAATGATTGTGCCGCGCTTGCGGTATGGCTCGCGGTATTCGCTGCGTCCACCACGGTCATTGCGGTCATAACGATCGTTGCGATCACGACGGTTACGGTTACTGCGATCATTGCGGTCATTACGATCAGTACGTGCTGGACGCTCTGGTCGTTCACGCTTTTCGCGAACCTTTACAACAGTTATTACGCCATCTTCTTCAATGGTTTCTCCGGGCGTTACACCTTCGCCAGTTGCACGACGGCGACGGCGGCGGCGAGTAGAGGTTGCACCTTCTGCAGACTCTTCTTCACCAGAATCTTCACTTGAATCTTCGCCATTTTCTGTGTTTACCGCATCAGCTGAACCTGGCTTGCGACGGCCACGTCCACCACGGCGACGGCGACGATTACGGTTGCCGCGCTCTTCAGAATCAGAAGTCTCTGCTGCTACTACTTTTTCAGTAGCTTCTTTAGGTTCTGCGCTATCTTTCTTTGCAGCAGCTTTCTTAGCCGGCTTACTTACTGTTTCCTTCTTTGCAGCAGGCTTTTCAGGTGCTGCTTGAAAAATAGGGACCGGAATAGCTGCGGCCTTCTTACGGGTTGTCTTCTTTTCTTCAGTCACTTCAGTAACTGGAGCATCAGCCTTAGCCGATGCTTTTTTAACCGCACGCTTGCGCGGTGTTTTAGGCTCAATCGCCATGGCACCAAATCCTTTATGCCCCTTGCGGAGCTATATTCTTAAAAAATCCTGTTGGGTTTTCCGTACCGTTCGCGCTGGGCTTGTATCGCGATTGATCGCGAGCCGCGCTGAACTGGTGCCTTAATTATGGCAGAGCAGGGCTGATTTGCCTATTTACCCGCGTAAACGAGCGTGAACGTTCTGTAAGAGGCCAAATCCGATCAAGGTGGCAAACATCGAGGATCCACCATATGACATAAATGGCAAAGGAACCCCTGTCATCGGCATCAACCCCAAAGTCATGCCAATGTTTTCAAAAATCTGGAAAGCAAACCAAGCAATAACACCGGTGCAGACTAATCGTCCAAATGGATCAGATGTTCGCCGAGCAATTGAAAAAGCGCGAATTAGCAATATGAGATACAAAATCAGAATAAAGCCACTACCAAGAAAACCAAGCTGTTCGCCGGCAACGGTAAAGATAAAGTCGGTCTGCTGTTCTGGAACAAAACGACCACTTGTTTGTGGACCATTAAACAATCCAGTTCCTAATAAACCGCCGGAACCTACGGTGATTCGAGCCTGTCGAAGTTGATAGCCAGCACCTTGAGTATCTGCATTGGGATCAACAAAAGTTTGTAAGCGATTTACTTGGTACTCGCTGATAACGCCTGCTTTAACTGCGACAAATCCACCCAATACGGCAAGTAACAACAACCCTACTACCCAGCGCGCAGGTGCACCTGAAACCGCAATGATCGTGACGACCGCTGCTGCGATAATCAGAATCGTTCCCATATCTGGTTGAGCAATGATTAGAAGAACTGGAATTGCAGCTATTGCTAATGCCTGCAGAACATCTTTGCTCCGTGGTTCATTACTGTCATGGGTTCGCTCTGAAAGAATCATTGACATTCCAATAATGATTGAAATCTTTGCAAGTTCTGCCGGCTGAATCTGGAACCCTCCCGGCAAATTTATCCAGGCCCGAGCACCATTTTTCTCATCACCTAGCCCAGGAATCAAAACAATAACTAAACCAAGAACTCCGGCTCCCCATAACAAAGGTGTGTATGCACGTAATAATCGGTAATCAATGACAGTAGTTCCGTAAGCCAATAAACCACCGATCAAGATATTAATAGTGTGGCGCTTTAAGTAATACTGACCATCTAGACCGTTACGAATGTACCAATCGCGGGTCGCCGCCCACACCAAGAGCGTTCCAATAATCAAAAGTAAGCCAACGACCGCGGTTAATACTGGATCCCAACCACTAAACAATGATTGCCGGCTGCGACGATACAACCTTTGGCGTGCGTGAATCTGACTCACTTGCTCGCCTCCTTAGGTTTTGTTGCTGGTGAAATCTTAGGCAATTTGCTGGGAGGTTTACCTTCAGGGAATAACGCCGCGCCAGGAACTACCTTGCTTCCGACTACGCCAAAGAGTGATTCATAAATTCGTCTCACACCAACACCAGATGTTGATGCACCAAATCCACCCTGACCAACCATCATGACTACGGCGTAACGTGGGTTCTTACTTGGCGCATACGATGCAAACCATGAAGTGTCATCCTTCAAAGAACCATTTGGGTTTCGACCAAAAACTTGAGCAGTTCCGGTCTTTCCACTAATTTCAACGGGAAATCCCGCAAAAGCTCCTGCCGCGGTTCCGCTAACAACAACTTCGCGCAATGATCCACGCAAGAATGACAAGACAGACGGTGCAGCTTTTACTGTTCCAAGTTTTTGCGGAGTAAATGTCTTTACGACAGTTCCATCAGTTTTCACAACCGCCTTTGCAACCATCATCTGCCAAATAGTTCCGCCGTTAGCAATAGCTGCATACATTTGAGTCAGCTTGAGTGGTGTTACAACCGTGTCACCTTGCCCAATGGAAAAGTTCACCGCATCACCTGCACGAACCTTGTCACCATCAACACAATTTTCCGCTGCTAACTGAAGTAAGAAGGGAGTCTGCTGTGCCTTAGTTGCACGCTCTTTATAGTTGCAATAGAAATCTTTGTTTTGCTGGTACCAGCTCTTTTTGTAATCGCGATCTGCAAGACGTGATGATGATTCAGACGGCAGATCGATTCCTACCTTCTGAGTGATATTGAAAGCTTTAGCCGCCTCGAAGAAGTAATCATTTGGGTTTGATTTAGGCCTCAAACCACCATCCCGAAGCCATTCATCAAAGGCGATTTGATACCAAATGGTGTCGCAAGAGACCGCCATCGCCTTCAACATATTCATGGTGCCCTGGTTTTTACTATCGAAGTTTCTAAAGGTACGTGTTCCGACTTGGACCTCGGATGGGCATTTGTAATTTGCCTTCAGGTCATAGCCTGCATTTGCTGATGCAAGTAAGGAGACAACTTTGAAAGTTGAAGCCGGTGCAAACAAGCCTTGCAAAGCGCGGTTGAGCGCCGGAACAGATTTCTTCTCACTAAATAAATCTTCGGCCTGCTGAACTGTTAACCCAGTTTCCCAAGCATTAGGGTCATACGTTGGATATGAAGCCAGCGCTAAAATTCTGCCCGTTTTAATGTCCATAACAACGGCTGCACCTGAATCAGAGGTGTAACCATTCGCGCGTCCACGTAAGACCGCATCCTTGAGCGCTTTTTCAGCAGCTGCCTGCAAACGAACATCTAGGCTGGTAACTAAGTGATCTCCTGCTACAGGCTTTGTGTTTTGACTTTCACGAGTGATTGATTCTTTACGATCAACAATCACTGTTCTGATTCCGGGTTCACCGCGCAAGAAAGTGTCGTATTGAATTTCCAGACCGGACTTACCAATTGATTCGCTTCGGAAATACTGCTTTCCGTTTCCTGCTAAGAGATCGTTTTCAGTCAATGGTCCTACATAGCCAAGTACGTGTGCCGCATTTACATCTAAGTAGCTTGGGTAATTACGAATTGCAACAGGTTGTGCATCTACCCCAGGAAAAGCATCTGCGCGTTCAACGATCTGCAGAGCAATATCTGGATCTGCCGACTTAGTAATTGGAATTGGTTGATACCTAGAACCTTGCCAACATCCAGCTTTTTGTCCCTTGGGAAGTTCGCCGCACAAACGTGTGTTTTGGTAAATGTCTTTGTACTGCAAGTTGAGCAACTTTGCTAAGCGCTGCATTACATCAACGCCTTTATCGTCAAGCTTGTCGATTGCGATTCGATCAATAGTGATCGCCAAACCAGCCTTATTCATAGCTAAAGGCACACCAAAACCATCGACAATCAAGCCTCGATTAGCGGGCGCTACAACATCGCGGCTTTGAATACTAAGCGCTGCATCCTTGTATTTTGGTCCGGCTGCAACCTGCAAGTAAAACAGTCGACCAAAAAGTGCAACCATCAATGAAACGATTAAAATTTGAACAACCATTAAGGCTAAGCGGGATCTGCTGTTCATAACGCAGACCGCGAATCAAAGATCAAAGCGTGTAAGCGCGTAAAAACTGGCAGCAAAATTGGCGAAACCAGCAAAGCCCAAATACTCATTCCAAATAAAGTGATAACTATTTGCCCAATTGAACCGATAGAAACTCCAAGTAATGCACCAGTAATCAAGTATGCGATCTCAACAAGGAAGTTAGCGATAACGACAAAAAAGACAATTCCAATTGCGTTGGCAT
>JBIIQY010000048.1:0-5058 GCA_044341805.1 Candidatus Planktophila sp. | reverse complement strand
CCGATTTCACCCGCTGTTAATGTAATCATTTCTTATCTTCAATCGCTTTAGCCAATTCAATGCGATCGTCAAATGGCTGCACAACGCCGTTGATCTCTTGACCCTTTTCATGGCCTTTACCTAAAACAATGACCAGATCGCCATCTTTGGCTTCGTTAACTGCTGCTTTAATGGCTGCGGAACGATCTTCAATCACTGCACTTGGCGCTTCAATATCTAAGCCAAGGGTCATTTGCACCAGAATTGCATCCGCTTTTTCTGATCGTGGATTGTCACTTGTAAAGATCGCTACATCTGCGCCTTCTTGTAAAGCCTTCCCCATAAGCGCTCTCTTAGAAGCATCGCGATCGCCACCACACCCGAGCACCGCAATAACTCGTCCGCCACTAATTTCGTGAGCAGTCTCTAAAACGCGAGTAACTGCATCTGGAGAATGTGCGTAATCAACAAGGGCGGTAAATTTTTGTCCAAGACGAACTGATTCAAGACGTCCTGCAGCTCCGGTTAACTGCGGCAAGATCGCTGCAATATCAATTGGGTCGATTCCACTTTCAGTGGCAATTGCAACTGCCATCAAGAGATTATCAAAGTTGTATCCACCATGAAGATGAACTTTTCCTTCAATCAGGATTCCCCCGCCGCCTCTAATTGTCACATGAGCACCGACATAATCCTTAGTAATGGATGCGTAGTGCCAAGTCGCACTCTGATCATGGCGTGAAACCGTCATCACTGGAAGCTCAGTTATTTCCTTAAGTTTGAGGCCATAGGCGTCATCAATGTTAATGACAGCCAAATCTGCAAACTCAAAAGTAAACAACTTGGCCTTCGTCGCAAAATAGGCCTCCATTGTTTTATGAAAATCTAGGTGATCTTGCGAAAGATTAGTAAATGCAACAACAGCAAAGTGGCTGCCCCGAATTCGTTCAAGAGCGATCGCATGACTAGAAACTTCCATTACTAGATTGCGCATATGACGCTCACGCATCATCGCCGATAACGCTTGCAAATCGCTACTTTCGGGGGTTGTTCTCTTGCTCGCAATTACTTCTTCACCGATACGTGTTTCGACAGTTCCAATAAGACCGCTTTCACGACCAGCGAGAGACATGATCTGGTGAAGTAAAGTTGTAACTGTTGTCTTTCCGTTAGTGCCAGTGACACCTACGCTATACAGGTCACGCATTGGCTCGCTATAAAACCAAGCACTAATTACTCCTGCGGCTCGACGTGGATTGATGCTGACGATGACAGGAACGCCAGAGATCTTGGCAGCACCAGTTTCATCAGTTAAAACCGCAGTAGCACCTCGTGCGATTGCATCTGTTGCAAACTCTGCGCCATGAGTCTTTTCACCAGGTAGCGCAATGAATAAGTCACCTTCTTGAACGCTGTTGCTTGAAAGCGTGATGCCAGTGATAACTGTTGTTGGGTCTCCGGTTAATTGTGCATTAGCAATTGCCGCAACTGATTCAAGGGTTCTCTTGAATTCTTCAATTGGCCTTGACATTTGCTGCCTTCTTATCTGCAATCAACTTTCTTTCGGCAAGAAGTGCTTTTTCGTTTAATGGAAGCGGGTCAACGACGGTGCCTGTTGGCGCGATTCCCTTTGACTGAAGCACAAATGACATTACCTTTTTAAATACTGGACCACCTAGGTATCCACCCCAGTGCAAGCCTTTAGGATCTTGAATAGTTACAGAAATTACATATGCAGGATTGTCAGCTGGTGCAAAGCCAATAAATGATGCGGTGTAGCCGCGATAGCAACCACATGTGTCATCAATACGTTGCGCCGTTCCGGTCTTTCCAGCGACGCGATATCCAGGAATCGCTGCAGATGGCGCAGTTCCGCTTGCAGAAACTACGCTCTCCATCATTAAACGCATCTGTGATGCCGTCTCTGGGCTAATTACTCGAACGCTCTCGCGAGTTGCAGATGGTGTGTAGTTTCCACTGGAATCACTTGTTCCTGCAATAACCGTTGGAGATACGCGAACTCCATCATTAGCGATCGTGGCAAAAACACTTGTTGCCTGCATCGCTGTTACTGAATATCCCTGTCCAAAGGCCACCGTTGGCGCTGTAGTTCCGGACCAATCGGCAACCTTAGGCAAAATTCCGCGTGATTCACCAGGCAAACCTGAACCCGTCTTAGAACCAATTCCAAACTTTGTTAAGTAGTCATACAGCTTGTCATTAGAAATCATTTCGCCAATTTTGATGGATCCGGTGTTACTTGAAACCGCAAGAACTCCGGCTGTTGTTAGGCGCTGTGTTGGATGTGGCTCGTGATCACGAAACACCTTTACTGAACGCTTTAACTTGTCCGGAATTGTTAGAACTGTTTGCGGAGTAATTTTCTTTTCCTCTAGCGCTGCGGCAATTGTCATTACTTTTCCGGTAGAGCCTGGCTCGTAAACATCGAGAACAGATGGGTTACGCATAGCAACTAAAGAAACTTTAGTTGTGTCATTTGGGTCAAAAGTTGGTGCGGTAGCGTGTGCCAAAATGTGCCCAGTCTTTGGATCCATAACAATGACAGTTCCGCTGAGTGCCCGAGATGATTTAACAACTTCTGCAATTGCCTTTGACGCTACCCACTGGATATCGCGATCTACAGTTAAGCGAATCGATGTACCTGATTGTGCTGGGATAATTTCAGATTGTGAGCCAGGAATTTCAGCCTTGTAACCATTGGCATATGAATACTTGCCATCGATACCTTTAATTTTTGAGTTCATGCTGGATTCGAGTCCAGTTGCGCCAACACCATCATGATTCACAAAGCCAATAAGTGATGCAATCAGATTTCCTGATGGATATTCGCGGACATAGCTGCGTTCTGGGAAGAAACCAATAATTCGATCAGGGCTCATTGCTTTAAATCGTGAGTTGTACTGGTCTAAGGCGTCAGAGAGCTTTAACCATGTTGCAGGCTTTGCATTGCGAGCAACCATGTTCCATTTGCGAGTACCTGTTACCGCTGCTTGGACCTCTTGAACCTTCATATTAAGAATAGGAGCTACGAAAGCTGCGACTTTGGCAGGGTCGGTGATTTGGGTTTGATCCACCACGATGCTCGTTGCTGCAACGCTTCGCGCAAAAGGCACACCATTGATATCGGTGATATCTCCGCGTGGCGCTTGAAGAGTTCTTACCTTTTCCATTTCATTAACAGCGAGTTCGCGATAGTTGCCTGCTTGAAGCGCCTGTACCTGAACTAGGCGAAGGCCAAACATAAACATAACTACCGCAAGGATCAGGACCAAGCCTCTGATTCGCTTATGCGCTAATGAAAAATTACCCATTTTTAACCGGTACCTCAATAACTGGCTTATC
Organism: Candidatus Planktophila sp.; assembly: GCA_044341805.1. Classification (GTDB taxonomy): domain Bacteria; phylum Actinomycetota; class Actinomycetes; order Nanopelagicales; family Nanopelagicaceae; genus Planktophila. The sequence goes on along the minus strand of JBIIQY010000048.1, from coordinate 1,716 downwards.
TAGTGATAAGAAAGTTGGATTTTCAGAAGGCTTCATGCCTAATGCTGTTGCAGATTTTGCAAGAGCTTCTGGGGAAGAGATCTTGTCAATTTGGCGAGCAATTGCTTCGCGTTCATCACTGACCAGCTTTGCCTCTAGCTTGAGGTTTGTTAATTCAAATGCATCTTGCGCTAATAAAGTATTGATCAGGAGAAGAAGCATGAGACCAATACCACCAACGATTGATACAAAGATTGCAAAGAATTTTCGATCAGCTTGCTTTCCGTCGGAGACATTGGGAACAAGTTTGAGAGCAACTTGTGATGTCTTTTCAACGAAAATTTCTTTTGAGCGAGTAATCGCTGGAGCTAGTGCGGTCATAGCCATTACGCGGCCACCCTTTCGATAGCGCGAAGACGCACTGATTGAGAACGTGAGTTCTCTTCAAGCTCGGCATCGGTTGGTGTCTCGCTTCCGCGAGTGATCATTGAAAACTTGGCGGCAAATTCAGGAAGATCAAAGGGAAGATCGCGTGGTGTTCCAGATGTTGTAGATGCTACGAAGAGCTGCTTAACGATGCGATCTTCGAGGGATTGGAAAGACATAACTACTAAGCGAGCACCGACGTTTAGAAGCTCTAACGCCGCAGGTAGTGCGCGGGTAATGGTGCCTAGTTCGTCATTAGTTTCGATGCGAAGAGCTTGGAAAGTGCGCTTTGCAGGGTTTCCACCAGTACGACGAGTAGCCGCAGGAATCGCCTCTTTTACAAGGGTTGCCAACTGCGCAGTTGAATTCATTGGTGCGATAGCGCGTTGCTTCACAATTGATTCGACGATACGTGTTGCAAACTTTTCTTCACCATATGTGCGAAGAATGCGAACTAATTGCCCTGGCTCGTACGTATTGACGATCTCCCCCGCAGTTAAGGATTGAGTGCGATCCATACGCATATCTAGCGGTGCATCTTGGGAATAAGAAAATCCACGTTCGACCTGATCTAGTTGCATTGATGAAACACCAAGGTCAAACAAAGCGCCATCAATGTGCTTGTAACCAAAGCCAGCAACTACATCGGTAATGCCATCAAAAGTTGAATGTGCAGTCTTTAAGCGATCTGCAAATGGTGCCAGGCGCTCTGTAGCTTTTGCAATCGCATCTAAGTCGCGATCGATGCCGATGACAGTTAAGTGTGGGAACTTCTGAAGTAACGCTTCTGTATGTCCACCAAGACCCAAAGTGGCATCAACTACAACTGGATTACTTGAAGCTGCAATCGCTGGGGACAAGAGATCAACGCAACGATCGCGCATAACGGATATATGTTCTGTTGTATTCGTCATCTCTCCCCCTTTTCCTGTGATTGATTGTTTTTAGTTGTGTACTTCTTTACCGCGGTCTTTCCTTGCGACTCTCATCTCTGGTCACTGCCGGCCGACGGATCTTTGTGTTGTAACGGCGCCGGGGAAGGGGCGTCGCTACGTTCGAAGGGTCGGCAGTGGCCACAAATGAGAGTTAGAACAAACCTGGAAAGACCTCCTCTGAAACATCAGCGAAGCTCTTTTCACGATCTGCCAAATATTCATTCCAAGAAGTTGCGTCCCAAATTTCAACGCGAGTATTTGCACCGATAACAACGCACTCTTTTTCTAATCCTGCATATGTGCGAAGTGATTGTGGAATTGTTACGCGACCTTGACGATCAGGAATTTCATCGTGTGCGCCAGCAAACATCACACG
>JBIIQY010000047.1:0-5080 GCA_044341805.1 Candidatus Planktophila sp. | reverse complement strand
ATGTGTATTGGACTCGGAATGGGTGGAACAGTTATCTGGGAAAACCCTAACTTCAAGGGAGCTAAGTAATTATGAGCGCAGATATCACTCTTCCAGCTGGAGCACCTGAAGAAGTTGTTACCAATGCATTAGTCCGTGATGTTGACCTTTCAGCCTTTGGCGGCAAAGGTGTTATGGCTTTAATTACATTGGATAACGGCCTTGATCACAATCGTCCAAACACATTTGGTCCACAATCTGTAATGGCACTCGATGCAGCAATCACCGACGCAATCGGTCGCAATCCTGCAGCTATTGCAATCACTGGTAAGCCATTTATTTTTGCAGCAGGTGCTGATCTTTCTGCGCTTTCATTCTTGAATGATCGCAGTCAATCACTTGCAATTGGAAAACTAGGCCATGATGTTTTTCGCCGTCTTGGCGAGTCAAAGATTCCTACCTTTGCCTTTATTAATGGTTTAGCACTCGGTGGTGGACTAGAAGTCGGTCTGCATTGTCATTACCGCACATTGGCATCAACAGCATTTACCGCTTTGCCAGAAGTTTTCCTTGGTCTAGTCCCAGGTTGGGGTGGAGCAACAATTTTGCCTAAGTTAATTGGACCAGAACGCGCCGTACAAGTCATCATGCTCAACGCACTGAACAACAACACGATGATGAAAGCTAAGGATGCGCTAAAGCTCGGAGTCGTTGATTCAGTATTTGAGCCAGCCGATTTCATCGAGCGCTCTATCGGTTTTGCAGTTGGAATCCTCAATGGAACAACAAAGATCGAACGTGCCGACTACAGCAACGATCCAGCATGGGAAACCGCGCTTGCAACCGGAAAGGCGGCAGCGCTTAAGAAGTATGGCGGTGCAACAATTGCTTCTCCGATGAAGGCACTTGAATTGATCGCTGCAGCCAAGAGCAACACATTGGGTGAAGGTTTTGATGCTGAAGATCAAGTCCTTGCTGATTTAACTATGTCTGACCCACTTCGTTCTTCTTTGTATGCATTTAACTTGATCCAAAAGAAGCGTAAAAAGGTGGAAGGTGCCCCAAAGCCAGCTCTTGCTCGCAAGGTAACTAAAGTGGGAGTTGTTGGTGCAGGTCTAATGGCATCACAGTTGGCTTTGCTGTTGGTACGAAACCTTAAGTGTCCTGTCGTAATGACAGATATCGATCAAGAGCGTGCCGACAAGGGTGTGGCGTGGGTACGAAATGAGCTCGCTAAGTTAGTTGAAAAGAAGCGCATGAGCCCAGAATCAGCTGGCCGCTTAGCTCTTCTTGTTTCAGGATCTGCCGACCAATCAGTCTTTGCAGGTTGTGACTTCATCATCGAGGCAATTTTTGAAGAGCTTTCGCTCAAGCAAGAACTGTTCAAGAAGCTAGAAGGCATTGTCTCTACCGAGTGCGTATTAGCAACAAACACATCGTCGCTATCAGTTGAACGTATGACTGAAGGTTTGAAGAATCCAGAGCGAGTCGTTGGTTTCCACTTCTTTAATCCAGTTGCGGTTATGCCATTGCTTGAAGTTGCTCGTACATCAACAACTGATGATGCAACTACAGCCACAGCCATCGCGGTCGGCAAAGAGCTCAAGAAGACCATGATCATTTGTAAGGATGCACCTGGCTTTGTTGTGAACAGATTGCTGACTCGCTTCATGGGTGAAGTCACCGATGCTGTCGATGAAGGAACATCACCAGAAGTTGCAGATGCAGCAATGATGGAGATTGGTTTCCCAATGTCTCCATTCCAATTGCTAGATCTAGTTGGTCCAGGTGTTGCCCTTCACGTATCTGAAACTTTGCATAACAACTTGGGACCTCGCTACAGAATCTCACCAACTATGCAACGCATGGTGAAAGAAGGAGTTCGTAATTTCTATATCAAGGGTGACAATGGTGCGGTAAGTGCCAACCCTGCAGCACTTGCCTTGATTGAAAAGGGAACAACTCCATCGACGGCAGAGCAGGTTCGCTCACGAGCGCTAAAGGCATTAGCTGAAGAAGCTCGCATGATGCTAGATGAAGGTGTTGTTACAACTCCTTCAGAAATAGATCTCTGCATGTTGATGGGCGCTGGATGGCCAATGCACTTGGGTGGAATTTTGCCGTACTTAGATCGTGAAGGAATTAGCGAATCTGTGACAGGCAAGCGTTTCCATGAAAAGGGCGTTGCATCTCTTCCGTAAATCTAGGAAATCCACCCTGCAATCTGCTGCACAATTGCTGCAGGAGTGATTTTTAGATCCTCTAAAATTTCGTTGCGCTTTGAATGCTCAATGAATTCCAGCGGCACGCCAATTGAATGCACGGAGCATTGGCTGCCCGCTTCACGTAAACTTTCAGAAATTGTGCTTGCGATTCCTGCATGCTTAATTCCATCCTCCATTACGACGACAGTTGAGTATTTGGCACACATCGCAGTCACATTTGAGGACATTGGCTTTACCCATAATGGGTCAATCACCGTCACTTCGATTGATTCTTTGTGCGCTAGTTGTGCAACCTCTAGCGCCATTGAAGCCATTGATCCGATGCTGATCACAAGAACTTGATTAGTGCCTCCGCGATGCAAGATGTCTATGCCATCTACGCGCTCAAGGGCTGCAATATCTGCAGGGATTGCACCTTTTGGAAAACGGATCATCGATGGAGCGTTATCAATTGCGATGCATTGACGCAACAACTCTCTTAACCGCGCTCCATCACGTGGTGCACCAACATGCATATGAGGAACTATGCCGGTGAGTGCTAAATCCCAGATTCCGTGGTGAGAAGGGCCGTCATCGCCTGTGATTCCCGCTCGGTCTAAAACAAAAGTCACTCCTGCGTTGTGCAAAGCAACATCTAGCAACAACTGATCAAAAGCGCGATTGAGGAAAGTTGAATAAATCGCAATAACAGGATGAACCCCAGCGTAGGCTAAACCTGCAGCACTTGTAACTGCATGCTGCTCTGCTATTCCAACATCAATTGTTCTATCAGGAAAATTCTGTGCAAACTTGTCTAAACCGGTCGGTCCCAGCATTGCAGCAGTGATTGCAACAACTTTAGAATTTTCTTGACCGATCTGCGTTATTTCTTCGGAAAACACATTAGTCCACGATGTAGCTGATGCCTTTAACGGCTTTCCAGTAATGGGATCAACGATTCCAACCGCATGGAATTTTTCAGCTTCATCATCAAGTGCCGGTTTGTAGCCACGACCCTTTTCAGTAATTGCGTGAACAATTACGGGCGAACCAAACTCCTTGGCCATCTGTAAAGTCTTTTCCATTGCTTCGATATCGTGGCCATTAATCGGTCCTAAGTACTTAAAGCCAAGATCCTCAAACATCCCTTGTGGTGCGAGCATGTCTTTCATACCCTTTTTAATTCCATGCAGGGTTCCGTACACATACTTTCCAACAACTGGAGTGTTATGCAGCATTCGCTTACCACGGCTCAAAATTCGCTCGTACTCTTTGCTCGCACGCAATGTGGTTAAGTAAGTGGCTAATCCACCAATTGTTGGTGAATAAGAACGCTCGTTATCGTTTACAACGATGACCAGGTTTCTATCGGATTCAGGCGAAAGATTGTTGAGCGCTTCCCAGGACATTCCGCCCGTTAAAGCTCCATCTCCGACAACTGCCACCACATGACGATCAGGTTGACCTGTTAATGAGAAGCCACGAGAGACTCCGTCAGCCCACGATAAAGCCGTTGATGCATGAGAATTTTCGATTACATCATGATCACTTTCACGGCGATTTGGGTAACCTGAAATTCCATCTCGTTGTCGCAAGAGATCAAATTGGTCGGCTCGGCCAGTAAGGATTTTGTGAACATATGACTGGTGTCCGGTATCAAAAAGAACAATGTCTCGCGGAGATTGAAAAACTCTATGGATAGCAATAGTTAGTTCCACAACGCCAAGATTTGGCCCAAGGTGTCCCCCGGTACGAGAAACTTTCTCGATCAGGAATTCACGAATATCGGCGGCCAGGTCGACTAATTCTTCAGGACTCATTACCCGAAGTTGGTCTGGCGACTGAATATTAATTTTCATCGTGAGAGAGTAAGTAGTTACTCAACCAACAATGAACGAAGGACGTACTGCATGATTCCGCCGTGGCGGTAGTAGTCAGCTTCACCCGGCGTATCGATACGAACCTTTGCAGTAAATTTCTTATCTCCTGCGGTAACGGTTAGTTCCTTTGGAACTCCCCCATTGTTGAGAGCCGTGATTCCGGAAATAGAAAATACTTCGGTTCCATCTAATCCCAAAGTTGCTGCAGTTTCGCCATCCTTAAACTGCAATGGAAGGACTCCCATTCCAATCAAGTTAGAGCGGTGAATGCGCTCAAAGCTTTCGGCGATAACGGCGCGTACACCAAGCAATGCAGTTCCCTTTGCTGCCCAGTCACGAGAAGATCCAGATCCGTACTCTTTTCCAGCCAAGATAACTAATGGAACGCCCGCTGCTTGGTAAGCAACTGATGCGTCATAAATAGTTGCTTGTTCCCCGTTAGCTAAGAAGTTACGAGTAAATCCACCTTCAACGCCATCTAGTAGCAAGTTCTTAAGACGAATATTTGCAAAAGTTCCACGAATCATTACTTCGTGATTACCTCTGCGTGAGCCATAAGAATTGAAATCTGTTCGCTCGATACCGTGCTCGGCTAAGTACTTACCCGCCGGTGAATCCACTTTGATATTTCCAGCTGGTGAAATGTGGTCAGTTGTCACTGAATCACCAAGAACTGCAAGAACTCGAGCACCTGAAATGTCAGTTACTGGTGTTGGGTTCTTTGGCATGCCTTCAAAGTAGGGAGGCTTTCTAACATAAGTGGACTTTGGATCCCACTCAAATACCTTGCCTGTTGGAGTTGCAAGTGACTTCCAGCGATGATCACCCTCGAACACCGTTGCGTAATCCTTAGTAAACATCTCTGATGAAATCGAAGAATCAATGACAGATTGAATCTCTTGTGGCGTAGGCCAAATATCCTTCAAGAAAACATCTTTTCCTGATGAATCCTTACCCAAGGAATCTTTCTCGAAATCATGATCCATGGTTCCAGCAATTGCATAGGCAACAACAAGT
>JBIIQY010000046.1:0-5087 GCA_044341805.1 Candidatus Planktophila sp. | reverse complement strand
CACCTTTTGCTACCGCATAGACGTCAGCGCTGAGCAAAATGCCTTCTGTCACGGATTCGAGCCGTGCATCAACTTCAATGAATTCTCCAGCAGGCACAGCGATTAAATCAACGCCAAACTTTTCTTTCACTGGGATATCCAGAACATACTCTTTCATCTCGCCAGCACGACGAGGCAACTCGTAAGTGTTGAGTTGAAAGGTATCTGCTTGTTTACTCATGAAGATTTTCTCAAATCTATTCTGTCGTGCTTAGTTTTCATCTGCTAGTTGAGACAAAACATCCTTATCGTTTGCACCCGCTAAGCGATCACGTCCACGTGAAACCGCATCCATAGTTTTATTGAGGATTACTTCAAGAGTTGCAAGACGACCATCTATGTACTCTTCGACTTCGGCCTTTTCAATTTCAGCGGTCTCACGCGCATCATCAAGGATTTTGCGAGCTTCATCACGAGCAATTTGCACAATAGAAGTCTGTTCGACCATCTGTGCAACATCTTCACGAGCAATCGCAATCATTTGCTCAGCACTTACTCGAGCCTCTTCAATAATCGCATCTCGAGTTTCAATAATTTTTCTGGCAGATTCAAAATCGGTTGGCAAAGATTCACGAGCATCATCTAGCACTTCGAGCATTTCAGCGCGATGCACAACGCAACTTGCAGACAGCGGGACTCCGCGAGCCTCTTCGACCATCGTGATTGCTGCGGTTAACTTTTCGACTGAATCCATGATTACTTCCCTGCTATTCGTAGCTTGAGTGCTTCGTTAATTGATGGTGGAACCATCGTTGATACATCTCCGTTGTAATGGGCCAGCTCTTTTACTAATGATGATGAGAGGAAGGAATGTGAGGGCGCGGTTGCCATAAACATGGTTTCAACTCCTGATCCTTGCAAATTCACCTGTGCCATTTGAAGTTCATAATCAAAATCTGAAACTGCGCGAAGACCCTTCACAATTGCTTGAATAGAGTTGCTCTTGCAGTAATCCACCAATAATCCGCTCCATGAATCCACAGAAACGTTGGGGAACTTAGCTACGACGGCAGTGATCATTGAAATACGCTCTTGCACGGTAAACAGACTCGCTTTAGTTCTGTTCTCCAGCACTGCAACAACCACGTGATCAAATTGCTGCGCCGCACGCTCAATGATGTCTAAATGCCCATATGTGATGGGATCAAAGGATCCCGGGCAAACCGCGCGCTTCATGGCGTAAACGCTAGCAAGATGGCGCCCAGTAATCCATTCTTAGGGCTGGTAATTAGCGTAATAAATGGTCGCTTGGCCATAATTCCGCTCACGAGCGGGTGCATAGGCATCAGGCCAAATGAATTGCGGACCTCTAGCTGTGCGTTCAACTGCAATAAAGGCATCACTACTCAAAAATTCTCCGTCGTACAACGCACTTAAAACATCTTCTACTGCTTGATTGCTGAAATCATACGGTGGATCGATATACACCAAGTGATACTTTGTTTTCGGTAAATCCTTAAGAAATCTTTCTGCACTCATCCCAAAAAGTTGCAATTTTCCAGTTGGATTAGATTTCTTTACAAGTTCGTAATTATTTTCAATTGTCTTTTGAGCTTCATCATCTTTTTCAACCACATGAACCAAAGTAGCCCCGCGAGATAGTGACTCTAAAGCAATTGCCCCAGATCCCCCAAAGAGATCAAGCACATGTAAGCCTTCAAAACTTCCAAACTCAGAAGTCAATGATGAGAAAAGGCCTTCGCGTGCACGATCTGATGTTGGACGAGTTGCGCCTGCCACTGTTCCTAAGGTTCTACCACGTGCAACGCCTGCAATGATTCTCAATGTCTTAACCCTTATCCAAATAATCGACAGCTTGATCTCGCTGTAATTGTGCAAGTTCTTTCTTGAGTAAAGGATAGTTGGTTAAGGCATTATCTTTTGCAATCAGTTGCTCGGCATCAGCTCGGGCTTGCTCAATCAAAGTTTCATCCCTTAAAACCCGCAATAAGCGAAGGTGAGACTGAGTTCCGGATTGATTTCTTCCTAAAACATCTCCCTCGCGTCTTTGCTCAAGATCGATTCGTGAAAGCTCAAAACCATCAACAGTTGCTGACACCGCATTAAGTCTTTCGCGAGCAGGGGTTAATTCTTCGCTGTTTGAGACCAACAGACACAGTCCTGGCGATGTTCCTCGGCCAACACGGCCTCTTAATTGGTGCAATTGAGAAACACCAAATCTGTCGGCGTCCATGATCACCATGATTGTTGCATTAGCAACATCTACGCCGACTTCGATGACCGTGGTTGAGACCAAAACATCAATCTCCCCTTTAGAAAATGCTTGCATGGTGGCGTCTTTTTCTTCAGCAGATAAGCGCCCGTGCAAAATAGCGATTTTTAGCCCCTGCAGTGGACCCGCGTGCAACATAGGAGCCAACTCTTCGACCGATGAAATTTCATCTGATTCTTCGCCGAAGAGAAAATCTAAATCTGCATCGGCTCCTGCATCAGGATCTGCCGAAATGCGGGGTGCGACAACGTAGGCCTGATGGCCTTGTTCTACCTCTTCGCGAATACGCTGCCAAGCGCGCTCCATGTAATTTGGTTTCTCTTTCACAGGCACCACATGTGTTGTTATTGGTTGGCGACCTAAAGGAAGTTCGCGCAAGGTAGAAACATCTAAATCTCCAAAAACAGTCATAGCAACAGTGCGAGGAATTGGTGTTGCTGTCATTACCAGCAAGTGCGGAGGCAGAACAGCTTTCTCTTTCAGTGCATCACGTTGTTCAACGCCAAATCTATGTTGCTCATCCACGACGATTAATCCAAGATCTTTGAAAACAACGGATTCGCCCAATAACGCATGAGTACCGATAACAATTCCTGCGGTTCCATCAGCTGCCTTGGCAAGGGCCTCTCTGCGTGCTTGTGCTGATTGCGATCCCGTAATCAGTGTTACCTGTGTTCCAGTTTCTGAGCCACCCAACATTCCACCTTGTGCCAAAGTACCTAATTGCTTTTGGATAGTGCGAAGGTGCTGCGCAGCAAGTACTTCGGTTGGGGCAAGCAATGCCGCCTGTCCCCCACTATCAACAACTGCCAACATGGCGCGTAAAGCAACGATGGTTTTTCCTGAACCAACTTCTCCTTGAAGTAAACGATGCATCGGATGGGGTTGGGCTAAATCACTCTCAATTTCCTTACACACCGCGACCTGGCCTGCAGTTAACTCAAATGGAAGGGATTTATCAAAACTATCAAGTAAGCCACCAGCAACTCTTTTTCGTGAGGTTGAATTCAGTTTCTTTAATTCATTTCTGCGCATTACCAATAAAGATTGCAGCAAAAAAGCCTCGTCAAAAGTAAGTCGCTCACGTGCAGTTTCGGCATGATCTAGATCTGCTGGTTGATGTAACTGCACTAGAGCTTGCTGCAACGTCGGATAGTTGTGTTTTTCACGGATAGATGTTGGAAGAAAATCATCAATTTCATCTAACGCACCAATTGCAAGTTGGGCACATTGAGAAATTTTCCAAGATGGAAGTTTGGATGAGGCGGGATACACCGGCAGAAACTTTCCTGCAAAGCCTTCAACCGCTGAATCCACATCAGAACCATCGGGAATCAGTTCGTAATCAGGATGGGCTAATTGTTTCTTGTTATTGAAAACTCCGATTTTTCCGGCAAACAAACCTTGTCTGCCTACCTTCAAATCCTTTTCACGCCAAGCCTGATTGAAAAATGTGAGTGACAACTTGTCGGTTCCATCAGTGACGACAACCTCAAGAATGCTTCCCTTGCGACCACGCAATGGACGGTTAGTTGTGGAATAGATTTGCGCCAAAATAGTGGTCTCGTCACCTTCACGTAGTTGCGAGATATCAGATAGCTCGCCGCGCACCATGTACCTACGCGGGTAGTGGCGCATCAGATCACCTACGGTTGTGATTCCAAAGACGGTACTGAGAACTTTGGCGGTGCGGTCACCGACAACGGCAGAAACCTTGTTCTCTAGTGTGGCCACGCGAGCATTCTGCCTCTCAACTGCTTCAAACCAGCCCACCCTCGCGTGAGATTTGCTCGTGCAGGCTCAAATTGGCATCCCGACCCGCCTTCACGCTACCCTTACGCCCTGTTCCCATTGGAACGAGTTCAACAGAACAATTAAAAGGAGTACCGCTGTGGCATCAACATGCGATATCTGTGGCAAAGGGCCCAGCTTCGGAAACAATGTTTCTCACTCACAGGTGAAGACCCGTCGTCGTTGGAATCCAAATATCCAGCGCGTCCGCACTCTTGTTGGCGGAACTGCAAAGCGTCAAAACGTTTGTACATCATGCCTAAAGGCTGGAAAAGTAACTCGTTAATTTAAAGTTTATTGAAAGTGGCGCCAGGTATCTGGCGCCTTTTTCATTTCTACACCAATTACACCTGAGCCAGCTTGAACGGTTCCAATACGAAAACCATCCAGATCTTTGCCCGTTGCAAGAAAAACATGGTCCTCGCCCCCGGCAAGAATCCATTGCCACACATCTATGCCTTGTGAATCGGCAAGCTCGCTCAGTGTTACAAACTCTTGATGCTTACTGATTAAATCTTTTTCGATAACTAATTGAACCGCAGATGCGGTTGCGATTTGTTCTGCCTGAATTACTAAGGCATCGCTAATGTCGCACATTGATGTGGCTTTGCCATTTGCAAACTGAACCGCTGCTGAATAATCCACCGTAGGTGCACAAAATTCGGACACCGCGTGAAGTGCCATATCTGTTTCTAGATCCTTTTCAATAATTGCTAAGCCTGCTGCAGACCAACCAGGGAGCGAAGAGATGTAAATTGAATCTCCCGCTTGTGCACCTGAACGAGTTATCGCAGTATCGATCTGACCAATTGCCGTAATTGAAATTACTTTACAAGGACCCTTTGCAAGATCTCCACCCACAACATATGCCCCGCAACTGCTGGCTTCATGTGCAACACCTTCGGCCAGATCTTCAATCCACTCCATCGATTCTTGACCTGTAAGAGTTACTGCTGCAACCAAGAATCTTGGTGAGCCACCCATTGCATAAACGTCGGCAAGGTTTGCCGCCGTAATCTTGCGA
>JBIIQY010000045.1:0-5105 GCA_044341805.1 Candidatus Planktophila sp. | reverse complement strand
CATCTTCATGCCAAGCCGCTACTGCAAAATCCATTTCACTTGTGAGGTCGCGCACTTCGTCGCGTATGTCATCGAAGGATTCAATCTCCTCGGTCTCATCATCGAGGCCATCTTCGAATTCGGACATAGGGCCATACTTTCACTCATTTGGAAGGAATAAAACCCCTGTAAGGTATTACCTATGAAAGTACACGTCGCCAATCATCCGCTTATCAACCACAAACTGACGGTTTTGCGCGACGAACGCACCGATTCGCCAACCTTCCGACGTCTGGTTGAAGAGTTAGTAACGCTTCTGGCTTACGAAGCTACCCGCGATGTTCGAACACATGAAGTTGAGATAACGACTCCTGTGACTAAGACAAAGGGTCAGAAGTTAGCCGAACCTCGTCCGGTTGTTGTACCAATTCTGCGCGCAGGTTTGGGAATGCTTGAAGGCATGAGCAAGTTAGTACCAACTGCAGAAGTTGGTTTCCTCGGAATGGTTCGAGATGAAAAAACTTTAGCGGCAAGTACATATGCAAATCGTCTTCCCGATGATCTTTCAGGTCGTCAAGTTTTTGTGTTAGATCCCATGCTTGCAACTGGTGGAACTTTAATTATGGCTTTTCATTATTTAATTGATCTTGGCGCAACCGACATTACCGCTGTCTGCATCTTGTCTGCTCCTGAAGGAATTGCCGCCGTCGAAAAAGAGTTTGCAAATAGCAAAATCCCAATCACAATCGTTACTGGCGCACTAGATGAAAAATTAAATGAGCACGGATACATCGTTCCCGGACTTGGCGATGCTGGCGATAGACTTTATGGTGTTGTGTAAATGGCATCAACCTCACCTGGATACGGAATTACGATCCGTGTTGAAGGTTCACCTGATGTACAACCCGTAGCACTTGCAACAACTGTGATTACTGCCGCTGGTGCAACGATTACCGCGCTGGACGTTGTTGAATCATTATTAGAGCGAGTTGTCATTGACATTACGTGTGACACTATCGATTCAGCGCATGCTGATGAAATCACAGCGGCAATTTCAGCCAATCCACAACTAACAGTTCGCAAAGTTAGCGATAGAACTTTCTTGCTTCACCTCGGTGGAAAAATCGAAATTGCTTCAAAGGTTCCGTTAAAAACTCGTGATGATTTATCCCGTGCATACACACCAGGTGTTGCTCGTATCTGTCAGGCGATTGCAGCTGATCCATCAGATGCTCGTCGCTTAACAATTAAGCGCAATACCGTCGCTGTAGTCACTGATGGATCTGCGGTTTTAGGCCTTGGAAACATTGGCCCTGCAGCAGCTTTGCCGGTGATGGAAGGTAAGGCTGCTTTGTTCAAGCGCTTTGCCGATGTAGATGCTTGGCCGGTCTGTCTTGATACGCAAGATGTTGATGAGATTGTTCGTACAGTTCAGTTGATCGCACCTGTCTATGGTGGAATTAACTTAGAAGATATTTCAGCGCCTCGATGCTTTGAAGTTGAACGTCGCTTACGTGAATTGCTGGATATTCCGGTATTCCACGATGATCAACATGGAACCGCAATTGTTGTTCTGGCTGCACTGCGTAATGCGTTGCGCTTAGTAAAGAAAGATTTGAAAGATACAAAGATAGTTCTAAGCGGTGCCGGTGCTGCTGGTACAGCAATTGCTCGACTACTAGTTCGCAGCGGCGCGGTAAACATCATTGGTTTTGATAAAGATGGGGTCATTTGTAAATCCACACCTAAATTAAATGATGAGATGCGCACTTGGTTTATTGATAACTGCAATCCACACGACTTCCGCGGCAATATCTCTGAAGCCATGAAGGGTGCGGACATCTTTATTGGTGTCAGCGCTCCCAATGTTCTTACTGAAGAAGATGTTGCGTCAATGGCACCAAAATCAATCATCTTTACTCTTGCTAACCCAGATCCCGAGATCGACCCAACAATTTCTCGCAAGTACGCTGCCGTTGTTGCGACTGGGCGCAGTGATCAGCCAAACCAAATTAACAACGTTCTAGCTTTCCCCGGAATCTTCCGCGGTTTGCTAGATGCCAATGCACATAAGATTTCAGATGAAATGCTGGTTGCTGCGGCAGAAGCGATTGCAGATTGTGTCTCTGCAGAACAATTGAACGCTTCCTTTATTGTTCCGAGTGTCTTTGATCCCAACGTTGTAAAGGCTGTTGCTGCGGCGGTAAAGAAGTCAGTGTGATTGAGCTAGCAGCAACCTTTGATGAACAGTTTGCAAGTATCGCCCCCATATTTGTTTATCTTTTAGCAGGGGGAATTGTTTTTGCCCAAACCGCCTTTTTGCCCGCGTTTTTCTTGCCCGGAAGCTCAGTTCTTTTCAGCGCTGGCCTAGTTGCTTCAACCGGTAGAGATGTCGGTATCTTCAACGTAGCAATGGTGATTTTCATGGCCGCTGCCTCTGGTAATCAGGTTGGCTTCGCACTTGGCCGAAAGATTGGTAGACCTTTGTTGGATAAGTACAAGGACCCAAGGATTCAAAAGATAGTCAACCGATCTGAAACTTTCTATAAGAGAAATGGTTGGTGGTCAGTTTTTGCCGCACGCTTTATTCCGTGGGTGCGAACTTTTGTTCCTACAATCGCTGGTGCTTCTAAGATGAATTATTACAGCTTCTCATCTGCAAACTTACTTGGTGCATTGGTGTGGGGAGTTGGAATTACTCTGGCTGGTTACTACACAGCAACTTTGCCGTGGGTTGAAACTTGGACTTACTCGATTGCGGCTTTCACCATTATTGCTTCGATTACTTACGCACTCGTTGATTACCTACGCCACCGACAACAACGCCCGCATACGTCATAACTATTCCGGTAACTAAGTAAGCACTAACACTTACGCCATCTGTTGGTGAAATTAGATCGATCACCAAAGATGCGACCAGTTGTCCACCTACGCTAAACAAAGTAAAGGTTAGAACACCTAAATGCTGAACAATTGTTGAAGTGAAAGCAATGTAAATAACACCAATTATTCCACCGGTGTATATCCACCAAGGACCACTAGGTAGCGCAGAAAGTTCGTTACCATCCAGAATCAAGCCAACAACAATCAAGATAAGTAGAAATACAGTACCTGTCGTGAAGTTAACCAAAGAGGTAGTAAAGCTTTGTTGGGAGTGTTCATTAATTTGACCATTGAGAGCACGCTGCACGCCAACAATTGCACCGCCTATCACACCGACAATCACTGCAAACATTGATAAATTCTTGGCATCGATTCGATCCAATACTGAAACTAAGACCGCAACAACGGTCAAGAATGCTGCTAATACACGTCTTGGGGATATCAACTTCTTACCGCCACCAGTTAGGCCGATTCGATCAACTATCAATGACATTGCGGTTTGTCCGGCGATAGATGCAACTGAAAAGATTGCAACACCAATCAGCGGAACAATTTGGCTTTGAATTGCAACAAAACTTCCACCGAGTGCTCCGGCAAAGAGCTTCCAGCGTGCAATTTCTTTATTGTCAACAGATTGGCGAAGTTTCTTGATTCCCTCTTTTATCTTTGAATTAAACAGGGTTATTACAAAGATAATGATTAGACCAGAACCAAAGGAAACAAGAGCGGCTTGTAAGCCATTATCTAAACGATGTGAAAGTTCCCCGTTGGCACGTGCTTGCAACGCAATCATGGCCCCCGAAAGGGCTGCCAGCAAATCTAAGCGCATAAAAAATCCTAACTTATCCTTCAAGTGAAAGAGTGACCTGAAGCCATTCTTCTTCTAATTTCGAAGCTTCCGCACCCAAAACCGCAAGCTCTGCAGCAATTGCAACCAAGCGGCCAGCATCAAAGGCAGCGGTTTCCTGTTCAGCCGTTAAGGCGGCAATGGCAGCGTTGCATTTTTCAATCTGGCGATCTAATCGAACTAAATCTTTCTTTAACTGTCGCTGCTCTGCCGCAGTTGAGCTCTTTTTTTCTTTAGTGGCTGTAGTAACCGAAGACAATGCATCTGCTCGCTGTTCAAGATATTCATCAACTCCTCGGGGCAAGTCACGTACTTTTTTATCACCTAATAACCCAACAAAGCGATCACAAACACGTTCTAAGAAATATCTATCGTGTGAAATAACAATCAGCGTTCCACCATAACTATCTAACAAGTCCTCAAGCTCGGTGAGAGTTTCAATATCAAAGTCATTTGTTGGCTCATCCAGCAATAAAACATTGGGGCTATCCATTAACAATCGAGTCAACTGCAAACGTCTTTTTTCTCCACCCGATAAGTCACCGACTGGTGTCCATTGCGATTCTCGGTCAAAACCTAGACGTTCACACAACTGAGAAGCAGAAAGTTCGCGACCCCCGCCAATTTCGACACGATTAGCAACCTTTTCCACCGCTTCCAGCACCCGCCAGGTTGGATCCAGTTCGTCTAGATGCTGGGTTAGGAAGGCTGCCTTAACAGTTACACCTGTTACCAGTTTTCCTGCAGTTGGTTCAATTTCTCCCGTTAGGGTTTTCATCAACGTAGTTTTTCCTGCACCGTTTACGCCAACAATTCCGATTCGATCACCCGGGCCAATGTTCCAATACAGGTCATCAATAAGTTCGTTATCGCCTAGCTTTACTTGTAAGTGATGGGCTTCGTACACAGTTTTTCCCAAACGATTCAGTGCGAACTTCAGTAGTTCGCCTTGATCGCGTGGTGCTGGTTCGTCTGCGATTAAAACATTTGCTGCATCTACACGAAACTTAGGCTTAGTAGTACGAGCTGGTGCGCCACGACGCAACCAGGCAAGCTCTTTTTTAATCAACATATTGCGGCGTTGATCCATGACAGATGCCTGGCGAGATCGTTCGGCCTTAGATAAAACAAAAGCACTGTAACCACCGTCGTATTCTTCGACCTTGCCTTCGACAACTTCCCATGTTCTATCTGTCACAGCATCTAGGAACCAGCGATCGTGTGTTACTACAACCACCGCCAAACCTCGGCGATTATTTATATATGTTGCTAACCAAGCAACACCTTCTACATCTAAGTGGTTTGTTGGTTCATCAAGCAAAATTAAATCAAGTTCGTTGATCAATAACTTTGCTAAACCAACACGTCGGCGTTCTCCGCCAGATAGTTGGCCAAA
>JBIIQY010000010.1:0-17645 GCA_044341805.1 Candidatus Planktophila sp. | reverse complement strand
GCATTTCTATGTCTCTACAACCACGTACTAGCGCGCCCGGAAAAGCTCGTCGCGCAGCATCAGCAGGAAAGCCTAAGCGCGCAAAGAAGGCTGTCGCTTTTAAAGAAGCAGCTCCTAAAGCGCGTCATACGACTGCGCAAAAAGCAGCTCGTAAAGGTGCAGCAGCTAAACCTGCGACTGGCAAACCATCAACTCGTCGTTATTCAGATGTTGATCCAACAACAACATCAAAGAAGGAAGTTCGTTTAGTCGAGCGTTCAAAGTTGCGCGCAAAGCGTTACCAAGAACAGACAGCATCAAAGCCACGTCCGACTGAAGCACCTGAAGAACGGAAGGCACGTATCGAGCGTTCACAGCGTCCAGATTCTCGTGCAAAGAAGTTTGTTAAGGAACGTGAAGTTCGCGAATCAGCACCACGTGCCGAGCGCACTGAACGAACAGAGCGTCCAACAACACGTCCAGCTTTCAAGCGTGAAGATTCTCGTCCAGCATTTAAGAAGGATTCAGATACACGTCCGACAAACCGTCGCGATGCAGTGAAAGCAAAGATTGCACGCACTGATGATGGTCGTCCAAACTTTGAACCACGCAAGCGCGAAAAGTTTGATCCAACGCGTCCAAAGAAGAGCAGCGTTGCACCAGATACTCGCGCAGCTAACTTCCGTGCAGAGCGTCCAGTTCGCGATCGCCGTAATGATTCATTAGCTTATGCTCGTGATGATTTCAAGAAGCACGCTAAGTCGCATTCAAATGCCGCTGTAGATTTCGGCGCAGATGACAATTACATTTCAGCAAACCTTGCAGATGCAAATCTTGTTGATGCAACTCCGTTAACTGAGATCACAACAACTTTTGCTGATCTTGGAATTGCGGCACCACTTGTTAACGCACTGAGCAAACAAGGAATTATGCATCCATTCCCAATCCAGATCGCAACGCTTCCAGATGCTCTTGCAGGTCATGACATCTTGGGTCGCGGACAAACTGGTTCAGGAAAGACCCTTGCATTTGGTTTAGCTCTTCTTAACAATCTCAATGGCAAGGTTGCAAAGCCACATAAGCCATTGGCGCTTGTTTTGACTCCAACGCGTGAACTAGCTCAGCAGATCGATGAAGTTTTGATGCCGCTTGCTCGTTCAATTGGTCATGAATCAGTTGTCGTTGCTGGTGGAATGTCGTACTCAAAGCAGATCACTGCAATGCGCCGCGGAACTGCAATCTTGGTTGCTACACCTGGTCGTTTGATCGATCTACTTAACAAGGGTGAAGTTCAATTAGATCAGTTGCAAATTACTGTTCTTGATGAAGCAGATCAGATGGCTGACATGGGCTTCCTGCCTGTTGTTAAGGAAATTCTTGATCAGGCAAAGCTTGATGGTCAGCGTTTACTTTTCTCTGCAACCCTAGATCGCGGTGTGGATTCGTTGGTTCGTCAGTACTTGAAGAATCCAAAGACTCACTCACTACAAAACGACCGTGCATCTGTTTCAACAATGGAGCACTACGTATTGGTTATGAATCCAACTGATAAAGATGACATCACAAATCAGGTTGCAGCTCGTAACGGTAAGACAATCTTGTTCGTAAAAACTCAGCGCGGTGCAGATCGTTTAGCTGACAAGCTTGCTCACGCAGGTGTTCCAGTTGGTGCATTGCACGGTGGAAAGTCACAAGCGGTTCGCACACGTACTTTGGCGTTGTTCAAGGAGACTGCAAATGCTGCACTAGTTGCAACAGATGTTGCAGCCCGCGGAATTCACGTTGATGGAATTTCACTTGTTGTGCATGTTGATGCACCAACAGATCACAAGGATTACCTACACCGTGCAGGTCGTACTGCACGTGCGGGTGAAGCCGGAACTGTTGTCACTCTTGCAACCACTCGTCAGCAAAAGTCGATCGGTGGACTTACACAGCGCGCAGGTGTCACCCCTAAGTTTGTTGGAGTCACACCACTAAGCACAGAGTTAATGAAGATTACGGGTGCACAGGAGCCATCAGGTATTCCTTACATCGTTCCGATTGTTGAAAAGTCAGTACGTAGCGGCGGAAAGCGTCCACGTCCTAACTCAAGCCAACGTCGTCGCCGCCCTCGTTAAAACTTCCTTTAATTGATAGGTTTCGCGTTATGACAAACGCGAATCCATTTGCCCAAAGAAGCACGCTTGAATACGAGCTGCCACCATTTGCTCTGATAAAAGAGGAGCACTACCTGCCCGCTTTTTACGAAGGTTGTGCAGCGCAGTTAGCTGAAGTGCAAGCGATTCTGGATGCACCAGGTGGTGCAACCTTTGAAAATACAATTGTTGCGCTTGAAAAAAGTGGTCAATATCTGGGACGTGTTTTGCGCGTTTTCTACAACAAGTCTTCTAGCGATACCAATGAT
Organism: Candidatus Planktophila sp.; assembly: GCA_044341805.1. GTDB lineage: Bacteria > Actinomycetota > Actinomycetes > Nanopelagicales > Nanopelagicaceae > Planktophila. The sequence continues at coordinate 15,259 of JBIIQY010000010.1, read as the reverse complement.
GCAATAGATGCAATTGAAGAAGAGATTGCACCTAAGTTTGCGGCCCATCAGGATTCAATAAGTTTGAATCCAGTGCTGTTTAAGCGAATCAAGGATCTTTATGATGCGCGCGAATCTCTGGGCCTCAATACCGAAGATGCTTGGTTACTTGAGCGTTACTACAAAGATTTGATCCATAAAGGTGCACATCTGACTGAAGCTCAACGCAATCGCCTAAAGGAACTCAATGAAGAGCTTTCATCTCTTCAAACTCAGTTCGCCAAGAATGTTTTGGCAGATACCAACGATTTGGCTGTCCTAGTTGAATCTGTCGAAGAACTAGATGGATTGAGTGAGAATCAGATTGCTGCCGCAGCGACTGCAGCAAAAGATCGAGGACATGACGGCAAGTGGCTGATTGGAATGGTCAATTTCACCGGTAATCCAGTGCTGGATTCGCTGACTAATCGTGAGCTACGCAAAAAGATCATGCAAGCTTCATTATTGAAAGCAAACCGCGATAACGATAATGACAACAAGCAAATTCTGCTAAAGATGGTAAAACTTCGCGCCGAGCGTGCAAAATTGTTTGGAAGTGAAACTCATGCTGAACATGTCATTGCTGTGCAGACTGCCGAGCACCCCGACAATGTTCATGCCATGTTGCGCAAGATTGCCCCGGCAGCAGCTCGTAACGCTAAAGCTGAAGCAGAAGACCTTAAGAAGTCTGCGGGTACAGACATTGAAAGTTGGGACTGGGGTTTTTATACCGAAAAAGTTCGCGTAGAAAAGTACAACATCGATACAACCAAGATGCGCCCATATTTTGAGCTAGAGCGTGTTCTACATGATGGTGTTTTCTTTGCAGCAAACAAGTTGTTTGGCGTTAGCTTTAAGGAGCGACCAGATCTAGTTACTTACCATCCAGAAGCTCGCGCTTTTGAAGTAAACAATGAAGATGGCACAAAAGTTGGTTTGTACATTGCAGATTTCTACACACGTGATTCAAAGCGTGGTGGGGCATGGATGAATAGCTTGGTACACCAAAACTTCTTGTTTGATCAGTTACCAGTTGTTGTTAATAACTTGAATATTCCAAAGCCACCTGCAGGTAAACCAACTCTGCTCACCTTTGCAGAGACAACAACTTTGTTCCATGAATTTGGGCATGCAATCCATGGTTTCTTATCGCAAGTGAAGTACCCACGTGTATCAGGAACAAGTGTTCAGCGTGACTTTGTTGAGTTCCCTTCACAAGTAAATGAAATGTGGATTTTGTGGCCAGAAGTAGTTGAAAACTACGCACGCCACTACGAAACTGGCGAAAAGTTGCCACAAGAGTGGATCGATAGTCTTGATGCTGCAAGTACTTTCAATGAAGGCCACGCAACTACAAGTTACTTGGCGGCGGCAATCCTTGATTTAGCTTGGCATTCGCTAAACGTAGAACAGGCTGCACAAGTTACTGATGTTGTGGCTTTTGAAGCTGCTGCAATTAAGGATTATGGTCTTGATTTCGCGCCAGTTCCTACTCGTTATCGCTCGACGTACTTCAGCCATATCTTTGCCGGTGGTTATTCAGCTGGGTATTACGGATATATCTGGTCTGAAGTTTTGGATGCAGATACCGTCGATTGGTTCAAGGAAAATGGTGGTTTGAAACGTGAAAACGGTGAACACTTTAAGAACACACTTCTTGGACGCGGCGGATCTATTGATTCAATGCAGATGTTCCGTAATTTCCGTGGACGTGATTCTAAAATCGAACCACTGTTAAAGCGCCGAGGCTTGCTCTAAAAGGTTTAGCCTGCAGAACCAGATCCTGATGGACCCGCTTTGCGCTGCACCTGTGGTGCGCCGCCACTGCGTTGTCCGCCACGAATCTTTGATCCGCCTTCAGAATGGTTTTGAGTTCCTGGCGCACTTGGCTTGTTCTTCTTAGCTTCAAGGGCAGCAAGCATTCTTGCTTTCATGTCATCATTCTTATCGGCCATGAGTTAATCCTACTGCTAAGAGCTTGATTCCTTGTATTCGCGTAATCGCTCAAGAACTTCTGATTCACGATAACGACGATGCCCACCTAATGTGCGAATGGCGGTTAACTTTCCGGCCTTTGCCCAGCGGGTAACTGTTTTTGGATTAACGTGAAAACGTTGCGCAACCTCTTTTGGGGTCAAAAGAACTTCGGCATCGGGGATGCGGTTCATGGTGACTCCTCTAGCTTCTTGACTACTTTTGGTGGGCTGTCCGTTTTGGCCCGTATTGGGGTGAAGTATTGCGATTAAATCAGCGTGAGGCAATACCTACGAGGCTTGCTCGTATGCCTGAACCAAGCGCCAACGGGACATTAATCGTTGATATCCAACCCCAGCCATCATTCCATCTGCGGCAGCTAGGCCAGCAACTGAATGCGTGACATCTTCAATCGATGCATCTGATTCCAAGCCATCTTCACCTGAATCACGCAGTGCGCGATCCATGTAATTTGCCAGACCGCCGTAATCAAGTTCAACTAATGATTCTGGATGAAACATTTCGAGCCAAGCAAGTAAGTTTTCTAACTCTTGTTCTACGGGACCATCGCCAAATGCATTAAGTACCGCATCATGTGCCCCACCACAACGTAGTTTTGCATTAGCAATATTTGTTAATGCTCGACAATACAAACCGTCTGCATTTTTTCCACGAGTTCGCTCTTCTGGTGTAAACAAGATAAACCAACGTGGTGGGATTATCCATGTCTCATTAAGGATGTGTGGAACTTTATCTTCAAGCAAATCAACACCTGCAGTGATTACATCTTCCATAGCAGGAGAAATAAAATATGGAACAACCGTACTTGGAAGTGATTCTTTAAAATTATCTAGTGCTCCCCAACAACGCATTGCAGTTGCCCATGGTGCTACGTAACGAACTCCGTCACGATCAAAAATATGAACTCCATCTGGGCGACCAGCTGGTGGTTCAGGTTGAACAACGCGATGTAAAGCCAACTCTTCTTCTTTATTAAAAGAGAATGGATCGATTTCTATACTTTGCCACCGTAAACGATCGGCAGGTTCAAATGCCGACACCGGTTCGTAGATACGAAGTGAAGCTACGTAGGGTGTTGGTCTCACGCACGTGGAATGTAGTTGCCCTCAGCAAACGGATCATCATCATCCTTGCGTGAGGTTGTATCGATCTCGCCGTGAAGTTCTTTGGCTAGACGATCTAAATCCATATCTTGCGCGTTGTACTTCAAATCACGTGCAACTTTGGTTTGCTTTGCTTTTGCGCGGCCGCGACCCATGGGCGACCTCCTTCACTAATTACTTTGCGTCAGGGAGGTAGGTTATCGCGCTTGGCAATGACCTTCCACCAGGTATTCAGGCGTTAAATGAGTTATGTGAGCGTTAAAGCGGAAGATACTGCGCCAGATCGGCCCTTGAGCCCGAGGCCATAACCGCCCCGCTGTCTACCGCTTGCTCCCACGACAGCTCACCCGTTGCCAGGGCTAGCCAGGTTTGGGCATCCATTTCTATGGTGTTTGGCGGGGTTCCACGTGTGTGAGTTGGTCCCTCCCCACATTGAACCGCGGCATAGGGCGGTACTCGAACTTCGATCGCTCTGCCCGGGGCTTTAATTGTTAACGCGTTAAGCGAACTCTTAACTTGTTGCAGAATTTCTGGATCGCGCACTTAACAACTTCACTTATCGAATTGATTCGGCGGCGTACTGTGAAGCTTCTTTGAATTGTGAAGTAATTGCATTTACTCGATTAACAATTCGAGTGATTTGGTGTTGGGCATCTCCTGCAAAATCAAGAGGTTCACCAATCAGTTGATCTAGTGCAGATCGATCTAAAGGAATTCGAGAATCCGCGGCTAGTTCATCAAAGAATGTGTTGGCTTTACCTTCACGGATTGCAATGGTTGCCTTAACCGAATGCTCTTTGATGACTTCGTGAGCAATTTCGCGACCGATGCCAGCTTTTACTGCCGCCACCAAAATCTTTGTTGTTGCAAGAAATGGAAGTTGACGTTCCAGCTCTGCATCAATGAGGGCGGGGAAAGTTCCAAACTCTTTTAATACCGTCAAAATTGTTTCCATCAAACCATCAAATGCATAGAAAGAATCAGCGATTGCAACTCGACGAACAACGCTGCATGAAACATCGCCTTCGTTCCATTGATTGCCGGCTAGTTCACTAACCATTGATGCGTAACCTCGCAGAACAACGGCTAAACCATTTACGCGCTCACATGAACGGGTATTCATCTTGTGTGGCATTGCGCTGCTGCCAACTTGACCAACTTTAAAGCCTTCAGTGACTAACTCTGCGCCCGCCATCAAGCGAATTGATGTTGCTAAATTAGCTGGTGCTGAAGCAAGTTGTACCAATGTTGTTAAAACATCGTAATCAAATGAACGCGGGTAAATCTGGCCGGTTGAATCTAGAACCTGATTAAATCCAAGCTCTTTAGCGATGATCTGCTCTAGTTTGTGATGGGCAGCTGAACTGCCTAGCAAATCAATGGAATCTTGCGCTGTGCCGACTGGACCCTTGATGCCGCGCATTGGATAGCGCTCTTGCAAGCTAATCAAACGGTCGTAGGCAAAGAGAAGTTCTTCAGCAATAGTCGCAAAGCGCTTGCCAAGCGTTGTTACCTGTGCTGGCACATTATGTGAACGACCTGTGATTGGTTGATCTGAATACTTCACTGAAGCTTCGGCAAGTCGAGCAAGTAAAGCCACAACTTTTGAGTGGACCACATCTAGGCCTTGACGAATCTGAAGCGCTTCGATGTTTTCAGTTAAATCACGGCTAGTCATTCCTGCATGGATTGCTTCGTGTCCAGCCAAGGCGTTGAACTCTTCGATACGGGCCTTTACATCGTGACGAGTGTGCTTTTCCCGCGCATCAATTGATGCCAAATCAACCTTTGTAATTACATTTTCGTAATCTGTAATTACACTCTTGTCAATTGTGTGACCTAGTTCTGATTGTGCACGCATAACTGCGATCCACAGTTTGCGTTCAAGAATTATCTTGCTTTCCGGAGAAAATAGCTCGCGCATCGCAACTGATGCGTAGCGATCTGCGAGCAGACTCATTAGATGAAATCCTTTACAACGATTGTTTGATCGCGACCTGGGCCAACACCGATTGCACTCATTGGAGCACCTGAAATCTTTTCAAGAAAGGCAACATAATCTTGTGCGTTCTTAGGTAGATCAGACATCTTTCGAGCACCTGAAATATCTTCAGTCCAGCCAGCTAGGTATTCATAGATTGGCTTTGCATGGTGGAAATCAGACTGTGAAGCTGGCAACTCTTCTACGCGCTTTCCATCAATTTCATAAGCAACACATACTGGGATTTTTTCCCAACCAGTTAAAACATCTAGCTTGGTTAAGAAGAAATCTGTTAAGCCATTAACGCGCACTGCATAGCGAGCAATTGGTGCGTCATACCAGCCACATCGACGTGCACGGCCTGTAGTTACGCCTATTTCTCCACCAATTCGACGAAGCGCTTCGCCATCTTCATCAAATAACTCGGTTGGGAAAGGTCCGCTGCCGACGCGAGTCGTATATGCCTTCACGATTCCAATTACGCGACCAATCTTTGTAGGTCCGATTCCGGATCCAGTACAAGCACCACCAGCCGTTGGATTACTAGAAGTAACAAATGGATAAGTGCCGTGATCGACATCGAGCAGAGTTCCTTGAGATCCTTCTAGCAGAACGCGCTTTCCTGCCTTTAGCGCTTCATCCAAAATCAGAACAGTGTCTGCAACATATGGGCGCAAGATGTCTGCGTACTTTAAATACTCTTCTAGAACTTCATCAACTTCGATATTCTTGCGGTTGAAAACTTTAATGAGAATTTGATTCTTATCGCGCAGTGCGCCTTCTAGTTTTTGACGAAGGATTGATGGATCAAAAAGATCCTGTACGCGAATTCCGATGCGATTGATCTTGTCTGCATATGCTGGTCCGATGCCGCGACCAGTTGTTCCAATCTTTGATTTACCTAAGAAACGTTCAGACACCTTGTCGATAGTGCGGTGATATGGCGTGATCAAGTGCGCATTAGTTGAAATCAAAAGCTTGCTGGTATCAATTCCGCGTTCATTTAACCCACGAATTTCTTCAAGTAAAACGCTTGGATCAATCACAACGCCATTACCAATGACCGGAATTACATTAGGAGAAAGAATTCCTGATGGCAAAAGGTGAAGTGCATATTTTTGATCACCAATTACAACTGTGTGACCAGCGTTGTTTCCACCTTGATAGCGGACAACATAATCAACACGATCGCCCAACAAATCGGTAGCTTTACCTTTGCCTTCGTCGCCCCACTGAGCTCCGAGTAGTACTAATGCAGGCATAGGTAAAGCCTCTCCGACTAGTAGTTAATTACTTAAGTGATGAAGTTCCGTTAGAGCGAAGATCTTCGCAAGCACGAACAACACGGGCTGCCATACCTGCTTCAGCCGCCTTGCCCCATGCACGTGGATCGTAAGCCTTCTTATTTCCAACTTCGCCATCAATCTTGAGCACACCGTCGTAATTCTTGAGCATGTGATCAACAACTGGGCGAGTAAATGCATATTGAGTATCTGTATCTACGTTCATCTTGATTACACCGTAATCAAGTGATTCGCGGATCTCTGAAAGTAGTGAACCAGAACCACCATGGAAGACAAGATCCATTGGCTTACTTCCTGCAGGTAGACCAAGCTTTGCAGAAACTGCCTCTTGCAAAGTTGCAAGAATCTTTGGTTGCAAGACAACGTTTCCTGGCTTGTAAACACCATGAACATTTCCGAATGTTGCTGCCACCATGTAGCGAGCATTAACATCGGTTCCAAGTGTTTCAATAGTCATTAATGCATCTTCTGGAGTCGAGTAAAGCTTTGCATCATGCTTAGCTTCAATACCGTCTTCTTCTCCACCAACAACACCGATTTCGATTTCAAGAATTGTTTTTGCTGCGACAGACATCGCCAACATTTCCTTAGCGACCTTCATGTTCTCAGTCATATCTACCGCTGATCCATCCCACATATGTGAGTTAAACAATGGAGCTTTACCTGACTTAAGACGATCTGCACCAAATGCAAGAAGAGGACGCATGAAGCCATCTAGCTTTTCAGCTGGGCAGTGATCAGTATGAATTCCGATGTTTACCTTATAGTTCTTTGCAACAACATGTGCGTACTCTGCGAGCGCAACTGCACCATCAACCATGTTCTTAACTGTTGAACCAGATGCGTATTCAGCACCGCCCCAAGAAAATTGAATAATTCCATCTGACTCTGCTTCGGCGAAACCACGAATAGCAGCTGTGATGGTTTGTGATGATGAAACGTTGATTGCTGGGTATGCAAAAGCGCCTTTTTTAGCGCGATCCAACATATCGGCATAAATCTCAGGGGTTGCAATTGGCACTGTGACTCCTATGGCTCGTTGTAAATCTTTAGACTGAGCGCTTCGTTGAGTCGTCTAGAGGCTTACGACCAATCCTCTCACCTTCGCCCCTATGGCACAAAAAGACCCTCCGCGCTCCGTGCTCGAAGGGCCTTCATGTGTGGGATTTAGCCGCTAACTCACGGTTTTCAAGGCGTTAGCCAAGAACTTAGCCAGGGCCGCTACTAACACTGGGTTACTCAAAAGCTTAATTAAGGCCAGAATAAATGAAGTCAACATTGCATCTCCTTTCCGTTGGGTCATCTTCAGGCCGGCGCACAAATAGAAAATCAATTACGAATTCTCTGTTGATAACAATGTCTAAGGGGTAATCTCTAGCGTTATGAGTCAAGATCATGAATCTCTAGAGAACCTGCTCAGCGAAGATCGCGAATTTCCACCCACCGCTGATTTCGCGGCGCAAGCTAACGCCACCGCCGCTCTCTACGATCTGGCCGAGAAAGATCGCTTAGCTTTTTGGGATCAACAAGCACTTGCCTTGACTTGGGAAACTCCGTGGACACAAACCCTGCAATGGGATGCGCCATACGCACAATGGTTTGTCGGTGGAAAAATCAATGCTTCTTTTAATGCACTGGATCGGCATGTAATCGAAGGTCGCGGAGATCGAGTTGCATTTCACTTTGAAGGCGAACCCGGTGACACTCGAACAATTACTTATGCACAGTTGTTAACTGAAGTTAAGAAAACTGCAAATGCGCTAATCGAGTTAGGCATCGAAGCTAAAGATCGCGTAGCAATTTATATGCCGATGATTCCAGAGGCAGCAATTGCAATGCTGGCTTGTGCCCGAATCGGTGCAGCCCATTCTGTTGTGTTTGGTGGATTTTCAGCCGAAGCTTTGTTGTCACGTATTCAGGATGCAGATGCAAAACTAGTTATCACCGCCGATGGTGGCTTTAGAAAAGGTGGCGCATTTGCTCTGAAACCTGCCGTCGATGAAGCATTAAAGGGCAAGCACAATGTTAAAAAGGTTTTAGTTGTTCAACGCACCAAACAAGAAGCCGCGTGGAATTCGGAAACTGATATCTGGTGGCACGATCTTGTAGATCGCCAATCAGCAGAACACACACCTGAAGGCTTTGATTCTGAGCACCCGCTCTTCATTTTGTACACATCTGGAACGACAGCCAAGCCAAAGGGAATTTTTCACACAACTGGTGGTTATTTAACCCAAGCGGCTTACACGCACCGAATCGTCTTTGATATCAAACCTGAAACCGATGTGTACTGGTGCACCGCCGATGTTGGTTGGATTACGGGCCACAGTTACATTGTTTATGGACCGTTAATGAATGGTGCAACGCAGGTGATGTATGAGGGAACCCCAGATACGCCACATAAGGGCCGCATCTTTGAATTAATTGAAAAGTACGGCGTAACTATTTTGTACACAGCTCCAACGTTGATTCGTACCTGGATGAAATGGGGAGATGAATTTCCAAACAAGTTCAACTTGTCATCACTTCGCTTACTTGGTTCTGTTGGTGAACCAATTAATCCCGAAGCGTGGATGTGGTACCGCGAAGTCATTGGTGGCAATCGCTGCCCAATCGTTGATACCTGGTGGCAAACAGAAACTGGTGGAATCATGATTTCCCCGCTGCCAGGTGTAACCGCAACTAAGCCAGGATCAGCAATGACTGCCATCCCTGGAATCAGTGCAGTTGTTGTTGATGACAACGCGAACCCAGTTGCTAAAGGTCACGGTGGATTCTTGATTCTTGATAAGCCTTGGCCCGGAATGTTGCGTGGTGTTTGGGGCGAAGACGAGCGCTACAAAGAAACGTACTGGTCGCGATTTAAGGGAATCTACTTTGCCGGAGATGGTGCAAAGTTAGATAAAGACGGAGCAATCTGGTTACTTGGTCGCGTTGACGATGTAATGAATGTTTCAGGTCACCGTATTTCAACTACCGAAGTTGAATCCGCACTTGTATCCCACGAATCTGTTGCCGAAGCTGCGGTAGTGGGCGCACAAGATGCGATGACAGGCCAAGGAATTGTTGCCTTTGTTATTTTGCGTGGTGGAATCGCTCATGCAAGTGGCGAAAAACTTGTTACTGAGCTACGTAATCACGTAGCAAAGGAAATCGGTGCGATTGCAAAACCTCGCCAGATTTTGGTTGTGGCCGAGCTTCCTAAGACTCGAAGCGGCAAAATCATGCGTCGTTTACTCAAGGATGTTGCTGAAAATCGCCAAGTGGGTGATGCAACAACGCTTGCTGATCCAAATGTTATGAAGCTGATTTCTGAAGGTTTGAATACATCAAAGGATGAGGATTAAAGACGTACTCCTAGATGTTTCTCCGTGAGCATAAGAATCTCATCAAGATCATTAATGATTCCTATGTGCTTGTGCGCAACACTTCCATCCGCGGCAATAAACCAAGTAACTGGCACGCCTAAACCAAAGTATTCGCGTGAACGGCCATCTGGGTCATACAAGTTTGGCCAAGTGATTCCATTACGTTCGACAAAAGTACGACCATCATCAAAATTTGCTTCTTCTACATCAACACCGATGAGTTGTACTTTGTCCTTTGCTTTCTCATGAAAAGCCCGAAGAACTGGCATCTCTTTCTTACATGGTCCACACCAGGAGCCCCAGACATTCACAACCATAGGTCCGCGTAATGCACCAAGTTGAGCACCTTCACTGCGATCTAGACAGTCCATTTTAATTCCACCAGTAAAGGTTAAATCTTGAGAAATAGATTCGCATGAAACAACTTCACCTTGTACAAATGATGAAGAAGGAGAACATGCGGTCAGCAATAACAGCGCAGCTGCAACAACTAACTTCTTCATCTAAAATCCTTATCAGTCTTTACTAACAATAACGCTTTCTCTTTATCCATCTCACCGATTCCAACACTTGGGCAGATTTTTGCCACCGGGCAGGCTCCGCAGGCAGGTTTGCGCGCGTGACAAATTCTACGTCCATGCCAAATCATTCGCTGCGAAAGATTTGTCCACTCAGGTTGTGGAATCAACTGCTGAACAATCATTTCGACTTTTACTGGATCGGTTTCTCTCGTCCAACCAAAACGCCGCGACAAACGTCCGAAGTGAGTATCAACGGTTATTCCGGGGGTATCAAAGGCATGACCTAAAACAACATTTGCAGTTTTGCGTCCAACACCAGGCAAAGTGATTAACTCTTCAAGAGTTCTAGGAACTTCTCCCCCAAAATCTTCGAGCAATTTAATGTTAAGTGCTTTTATATTTCGGGCTTTTGCTCGGTAAAAACCCGTTGAATGCACCATATCTTCAATATCGTGAATATTTGCTTTGGCGTACGCCTTTGGATTCTTATACTTCTTAAACAGCGCTGGGGTGACAGTGTTAACTCTCTTATCTGTGCACTGGGCGCTCAATACCGTTGCGATAATTAATTCCAAAGGGTTCGTAAAATCTAATTCACAGTAAATATTGGGGTAGGTCTTTGTAAGGATGCGATAAACCGCCTTCGCCCCTTTACGAATTTCGCCATCAACCGCCATGGGTAGTAAAGTACCCCTCGTGCCCATAGATCAAGAAGTTATTCGTAAAGCGCCTCTGTTTACCGCCTTGGATGACGATGCCGCTGCTTCCTTGCTGGCAAGTATGGATTCGGTAAAGATTTCTAAGGGAACTGTTTTGTTCGCCGAAGGCGATGAAGGTGATCACCTATATGTAATTGCTGAGGGAAAGTTGAAGCTGGGAACATCAAGTGGTGATGGTCGTGAAAATCTTCTATCAATTCTTGGACCTGGCGAAATGTTTGGTGAACTTAGCCTTTTTGATCCAGGTCCTCGTACTTCAACGGCAACTGCAGTTACCGATGCGAAGTTGTTAAGTCTTGGCCAGGAAAAGTTAATTCCTTGGCTTGCAACAAATCCAGATGTTTCACTTCAACTGCTTGCTCGTTTGGCACAACGTTTACGTCGTACAAATGAAGCTGTCGGCGATCTAGTCTTTTCAGATGTACCTGGTCGTGTTGCTAAAGCCCTTATTGATCTAGGTGAGCGTTTTGGAAAACAAACTGATGAAGGTTTATTTGTGCACCATGACTTAACTCAAGAAGAGTTAGCACAACTAGTTGGTGCATCCCGCGAAACCGTTAACAAAGCCCTTGCTGATTTCGCAGGACGCAACTGGCTAAAGCTAGATGGTCGCGCAGTACTAATTACAGACTTAGATCGTCTTTCAAAGCGCGGTAAATAGTTAGTTAGTCAGTAATTTCGACTGTTAATTCAATCTCTACTGGTGAATTTAGTGGAAGCTCTGCAATGCCAACAGCGCTGCGTGCATGCTTTGCACCATCGCCCCAGATTGAAATGAAGAGTTCAGAAGCACCATTGACTACACCCGGGTGACCAATGAATCCAGGCACACCATTGACGTAACCAACTACGCGAACAATCTTTGTAATCTTGTTGACGTCAGCAACGGTTTCAACTGCAGCTAAACAATTGAGTGCACAAATCTGCGCAAGCTCCTTTGCGCGCTCAGGAGTGATCGCTCCATCAACTTTTCCGACTCCTGCCATTTCGCCATTAGCTAATGGAAGTTGTCCAGCGGTGAAAACTAAATTCCCGGTACGAATTGCTGGAACATAAGCCGCAACTGGCTTTGCAGCAACAGGTAGTTCTAGTCCAAGCTCTGCAAGCTTTGCGCGAACATCTACTGTATTCATGCAAGTGCACGCTTCATGTAAGCAACTAGCTGCTCGCCAGTTCCTGGTGCCGGAATAACTTGTACGAGTTCCCAACCATCTGAACCCCAAGTATCAAGAATCGCCTTTGTAGCATGTGAAAGAAGTGGAACGGTTGCGTATTCATACTTAATCATTTGTTAAGACTCTCCTTTACTAGTGATGAAACAAGTGCTCCATCGGCCTTTCCAGCAATCTTCGGCTTAATCGCGCCCATTACCTTGCCCATATCTGCAGGACCTGCTGCACCGGTAGATGCAATTGCATCAGCGATGATCGCTTTGATTTCATCTGCAGTTAATTGGGCTGGCAAATACTTAGCAATAACTTCGCCTTCGGCCTTTTCTAGCGCTGCTTTTTCTGCATGGCCAGCACCCTCGAAAGCTTCTGCTGCTTCGCGACGCTTCTTTGCTTCGCGTGATAAAACAACAATTACTTCGTCATCACTTAGAACACGTGCTTCTTTTCCGGCAACCTCTTCATTAGTGATTGCAGTTAGAACCATGCGGATCGTGCTGGATGTGATCTCGTTGCGACCGCGAATTGCTTCGGTTAGGTCCGAACGTAAGGTTTCTTTGATGCTCATTTCGTTAACTCTACCGCCAATAGTTCGGCAATCTGAGCTGTATTTAACGCTGCACCCTTGCGTAGATTGTCTCCGCATAAGAACAAATCGATTGATTTCTTGTCATCTAGCGACTGACGCACGCGACCAACCCAAGTCTCATCAGTTCCAACAACATCATTAGGTGTTGGGAACTTTTTGTTTTCTGGATCATCAAGCAAGATCACGCCTGCAGCTTTTTCAAGAACCTTTTGCGCTGCTTTACGAGAGATTTCAGTCTTGAAAGTTGCATGAACTGCTAACGAGTGTGTCGTTAAGACTGGAACGCGAACACATGTTGCTGACACCTTTAGCTTTGGCATTCCAAGAATCTTGCGAGATTCATTACGAACCTTGAGCTCTTCAGATGAATACCCAGCTTCCTTTAGTGAACCTGCCCATGGCACGACATTTAGTGCAAGTGGTGCTGGGAACGGTCCGGAATCCTTTACAAACTTACGAACATCACCTGTTGCTTCGCCAGCGTTTGTTCCGGCAACTGCTGAAATCTGTTCGCGTAATGCATCAATGCCGGGCTGCCCTGCACCAGATGCTGCCTGATATGAAGCAACAACAAGTTCCTTCAAGCCAAACTTCTTATTTAAAGCACCCATAGCAACAATCATAGAAAGTGTTGTGCAGTTTGGATTTGAAATAATTCCCTTTGGACGCTTCTTAATATCCTTTGGATTAACTTCTGGAACAACCAATGGAACTTTTGGATCCATTCGAAAGGCACCTGAGTTATCAACAACGATTGCACCACGTGCGGCAGCAATTGGTGCCCATTCAGCAGAAACCTCATCTGGAACATCGAACATTGCAACATCGATGCCATCAAAAGCTTCAGGTGAAAGTGCTACGACGGTTAACTCTTCACCACGGCACATCAACTTCTTTCCTGCACTGCGCGCAGAAGCGATAAGGCGAATTTCTCCCCAAACATCTTTGCGCTCAGATAAAATTCCGAGCATTACTGTGCCGACCGCACCTGTTGCACCTACTACTGCAAGGGTTGGTTTCTTTGCGACTTTCTTTACTTTTTTACTCATCGGCCAGTTCCTCCGTAAACAACTGCTTCGCTTTGGTCGGCATCTAATTCAAATGCTGTGTGTGCAGCCTTTGCACCGCGTTCTAGATCCGCTTGGCGGCAGATGATTGAGATGCGAATTTCAGAGGTTGAAATCATTTCGATGTTCACGCCTGCATCAGAGAGTGCACCAAAGAAGGTTGCTGTAACACCTGGATGTGAGCGCATTCCAGCGCCAACTAATGACAATTTACCGATTTGGTCATCGTATTGAATTGAAGCAAAACCAACTTCGCCCTGAAGCTTCTGCAGAATAGCAGTGGCCGCAGCACCTTCGGCCTTTGGCAAAGTGAAAGAGATGTCTGTCAGACCGGTTGCAGCAGCAGAAACGTTTTGCACAATCATGTCGATGTTGATGTCAGAATCTGCGATCGCTTGGAAGATACGCGCAGCAACACCAGTGCGGTCGGGTACGCCAACGATCGTGATCTTTGCCTCGGACTTATCGTGTGCGATTCCCGAGATGATTGCTTGTTCCATGGCTCCTCCTTCAGGATGATCTTTGACCACCCAGGTTCCTTCATTGGTTGAAAAAGATGAACGTACGTGAATTGGTAAGTTGTAACGGCGCGCATATTCAACGCAACGTAAATGCAAAACCTTTGCACCACTTGCTGCAAGTTCTAACATTTCATCATAAGTAACTGTCTTTAATTTACGAGCGGCTGGAACCGCACGAGGATCGGCGCTAAAGACGCCATCAACATCTGTATAAATTTCGCAGACATCGGCATCAAGTGCTGCAGCTAATGCAACCGCAGTTGTATCGCTACCGCCACGACCAAGGGTTGTTACATCTTTTGTATCTTGCGAAATTCCCTGAAAGCCAGCAACGATTGCAATTGCGCCAGCATCTAATGCTTCTTTAATTCGACCCGGAGTCACATCGATGATGCGAGCGCGACCATGTGCAGATGTGGTGATCACACCTGCTTGGCTTCCGGTAAATGACAAAGCTTCGTGACCCAAGTTGTTAATTGCCATTGCAAGAAGCGCCATAGAAATTCGCTCGCCCGCGGTTAACAACATATCTAGTTCGCGCCCCTGCGGAATTGGCGTGATCTGTTCAGCTAAATCAATCAATTCATCGGTGGTATCGCCCATGGCCGAAACCACGACAACAACCTGATTACCGTCCCGCTTGGCCGCCACAATTCTGTTGGCAACCCGCTTCATGCCCTCGGCATCGGCAACTGAAGAGCCGCCATATTTCTGAACAATGAGTCCCATGGCTCAATCATGAACTAGATATTGTGCTGGGGCTACCCGATTTCAGGTATTTCCCAAATAATGAGACGGGGTACGTTTCAAATAATGAGATTAAACATCCCTGCGGCCTTCAAAGGCACGGCCAAGCGTGACTTCATCGGCATATTCCAGATCTCCGCCTACTGGCAGACCGCTA
>JBIIQY010000044.1:0-5215 GCA_044341805.1 Candidatus Planktophila sp. | reverse complement strand
TTGCAACTGAGTTCGTCGAAGATATGTGTGTAAAAACTTCGGGACTGAGAAAGCGTTAAGCACACTACGCCCGTAGAAGCCCTGTTTTAATACCGAAGGACCCGGGTTCGATTCCCGGCACCTCCACCACATTATATTTATTAGGAATTTAGCCTTGCGGCATTAATTCCTACTTCTCGTAGATTAAATCTGCACCTGCGCGCTCATAGACTTGTGTGGGCTCTTGATTGATTCTTGTGAAAAGAGCATTCCAACCTGCACTCTTTACTTCATACTCGGAGCCACCGCCCCATTGGCGACCAAAGGCATCCGCGTTTTCAAATGTGAGTGTAAAACAGGTTGAAAGTGCATTGTTACCAATTTCAACTGTGCCGTAGTGAACATCCGAGATACCTAGCTTTAAGGCTTCAGCTTTAATTTCTTCAAAGTATTTAGCTGCTTTAGCACCCTGACCAAAATGAACTTTGAAATAGTAGTTAACAAATACGCGCTTACCCATGATTTTCCCTTTCGTTAGAGAAGCAAGCCAAACAGGTTCCCTTAATTTATGGAAGAGTAATCAGTAAGATTTTTAGTGCTGGCCTTCTGGGCCGTGCCCATCATCACCTGATGAACGGCCATTCTTGCGAGTGACGCCGAACTTGGCGAACAGGTCTCGCATAAAGAAGAACTCTGGAAAGTACTCGCGTCGTAGCCCGATGTAGCAAGTCACGATGGAGAAAAGGCCGACCAACCTAGGAAATACCGGCAAGCCATTGATGAATAGAAATTGAACGCCAATTAAATTTCCAAAAGCAACAAGAATCAAATGTACGAATTTGCGAAGTAGATTCAGTATGACTATCGCTATAGAAGCCTTGGTTTCTAGCCGAGTCTTAACGAATTGTGAAGAAAGTCCAATAGATAAAGGCCCGGCAAGAAAGGCGATTAAAAATAGAAAGGCAACGACGATCGCTAAGGACTCCACTCATCTGCCCCAATCGGTTCTAATTGCTGCGAATAGAACCATGTCTTCGCGAGTGCCATCATCTTGCAAACTTTTGTCTCGCATGATTCCTTCTTGCATATACCCGGCATTCTTCAACACCTTCAATGACGGAACATTGGATGCAACTACCAACGCTTCAATTCGGTGGAAACCAATACTCTCAAAACCGTATTCAGTTAGTAAGCGGGTGGCAGCAGTTGCAACACCTTTGCCTCGCACATCTGCCGTTAACCAATAACCGATTTCAGCCTTTGCAGAATCTAAATCGAGCGTGTGAAAAGAAAGCGCTCCAGCAAATTTTCCATCGTATTCAAGAGCTAACTGAAGTTCTGTTCGCATTGTGAACCCATTAGGGGAGCGTTCACGAACATAGTGTTCCGCATTAGCCATTTGGTAATTAGCTGGAATGCGAGTGAATTGCGGAATGATTGGATCTTGCACACCTTCAAAAAGCGGAACGATGTCGCGCTCTTCAGGCTTGCGAAGTGTGATCAACCCATAGTGCAGGGTTGGAACTTCAGAAGGCCACCAAATCATTGCTGAAGTATCGCAGGTAATGGATTTCAAAAGTGCCTACTGACTGCAGGGGTCAAGAAATCTCACACGGCTTCAAGGAATGGGCGAGAGGGAACGAAAAAGGTTTTTCCCTTTGGCGATTTCCATGTGCATGAGCCATCGGGATTGCTTTCGAGGCTCCAACCACCATGTGTTTTCATTCTGTGGTGACGTCGGCACAGCAATCCAAGATTTGCAGGATTTGTTTCGCCGCCTGTTTCCCAACTGTGAGCATGATCGATATCCGAACTTTGACCCGCCCGTCTACATCCAGGGAATCTGCAAATTCGATCACGTGCAAGGAGATAATCAACAAGTTCTTGAGGTGGGGTGTATTTCTCTCTTCCAAAGTTTAAAAGATTTCCTGTTGTTGGATCACTAACAAAGCGTTGCCAATTTCCATCCGCTGCTAAACGACGTGCAACAGAGGCTGGAATCGCCCCGTATCCGGCAAGTTGTCCAGGATTTTCTGCCAACCCCATCAAAGTTGGCAGATCAATTGCAACGCTGATTGTTATTGGGCGGCGGTGAGGCTGCACATCAGTTGCCATTGCAGCTAAAGCTTGAGAGGCGATAGCAGTTAAAGCATCTGCACGCTTCATATCAGCAGAAAGCATGGACCATTCTGTTGCGCCTTCATGACTGTGGTGCAAGCAATCCTTTGATATTCCCGAAACGGCATCACATAGACATGCCTCTTCATCTTGATTTCTTTTTAGAATATACGCTTCGATGGATTTCATAACTGTTTGCGCATCTTCTGCTGGCAAAATTGCGATAACTGTCGCCATTCCATCTGCTTCTGGGTAAAAGGTTACGCGACGTGAATCTCGTGCACGATCAACAAGTTCTTCGAAATCTTCTGGTGCAAGCTTTGCAATAGTTGTTTTAACTTTTGAGGCAACTTGTCCTGGAGTATGAAACTCAGCATGTGCAAGCGCGGTTTGTTCGACTCGGAAAACCGATTCTGGACTCAAACCATTCTTGATTGCAGTTGCTGTTTCTCGAGCAATTACAGTTGCATGTGCCACCGAGATTTCACCAGTAGAAAGTGCTGAAATAGTGTTAGGAAGATGTCCTATCAACACACGCGCTACATCGATTCGGCTTTGTGCAGTTGTTGGCGATAATCGCAAAGCGGTAGCAACATCTTCTCGTTCTTCGTCATCAACACATCCAAAAATACCGCCATCTTCATCGGCGTATTCACCAGCAATAGCTACCAATGCCTCTTGCTTTAACGCACAGATCCAGGACTCTTGGCGATCAAGGGCGGATAAGTAATCTATTCGCCCGGCAGAACTCAATGACAGTGGATTGATTTCAATCAATTCGCCTAAGGTTAAGCATCCAGGCTTTGCCTTGAGTAATTCTGCAACCTCAATATCGAGAATCTCTCGAGGAATACGAAGCGCGGTTGTCATGGATCGGACTATTGACTGCGCTACCGACAGATTTAAAAGTTATTCACAACCCAGTGATTTAGGGAACTGCTTTACAAGATTGAGCGATTAACCCTCTTGTAAGTCAGTAGGTGCACCGTGTACATCAAGAATTTGCTGCCCAGCAGGCTTCACATCCCCACCTAATTTCGATCCCTCGCCACTGCGGTTATGCGGTGTCTTTGGCTTGGCATCTTCCTTGTAAATCGCTGGAATTGAGCCAAGTAAGCCTTTTTGGAAATCTTCGAATGCCTGCAGAACTTCGCGCTTTGTATTCATAACAAAGGGCCCCATCCATGCAACAGGCTCTTTAATTGGTGCGCCGCCAAGAATAAATAGTTCAAGCTCTGGCGAACGCGCTTCTTGCTGATTGGCAGCGCGCACAACAATGGTGTCGCCATCTGCAAAGACTGCTAGCTGGCCAGCTTGAACAGGGCGAGCTTCATCGCCGACAAAACCAAATCCGCTCATTGCATACACAAGTGCGTTGTAATCCTTGCGCCATGGCAAACGAAGTTCGGCACCCGGTGCAACAGTTGCGTGCAACAAAGTAATGGGAGTCTGAGTTGAACCTGGACCAAAGTGTCCATCAACTTCTCCGGCAATAACGCGCAGCAAAGTTCCACCATCTGATGTTGTTAATAGCGCAACATCTTTTGCACGTACATCTTGGTATGCAGGAGGCGACCACTTCTTTGCAGCTGGCAAGTTAACCCACAACTGGAAACCATGGAACAAACCACCCGACATAACTAAACTTTCTGGGGGAGTTTCAATGTGCAAAATTCCAGCACCAGCTGTCATCCACTGTGTGTCGCCATTTGAAATTGTTCCGCCACCACCGTTGTTATCTTGGTGATCAAAGATTCCATCAATAATGTAAGTAACTGTTTCAAAGCCGCGGTGTGGGTGCCAAGGAGTTCCCTTTGGTTCACCTGGTGCGTACTCAACTTCGCCCATTTCATCTAAGTGAATAAATGGATCAAGCTCTGCTAAATCAACACCGGCAAATGCGCGACGAACCGGGAAACCTTCACCTTCGAAACCTTGCGGCGCAGTTGTAATGCTCTTTACCTTGCGTGCACGTGCACCAGGAAGTTCGCTGACGCGAGGCAATACAGTGATGTCGCTGACGGTTACTGCAGGCATTGGTTTCTCCTTAGTTCAGAGTCCAAGAGTAATTGAACTTTCAACTACCTGCAACCTGGAAATTAGAGGGCTTTGAGCGCAGAAACGACCTTGGTCAATGAAGCCTTGGCATCGCCGAAGAGCAACATTGTCTTTGGATCATACAGAAGCTCGTTTTCGATTCCAGCAAAACCTGGGCGCATAGAACGCTTCAGGAAGATGATGTTGGCTGCATTGTTAACTTCAAGAATTGGCATTCCGTAAATTGGGCAACCCGGAGTTGTTTGCGCTGCAGGATTAACAACATCGTTTGCGCCAATGACAATCGCAACATCTGTCTGACCAAAGGTTGGATTAACTTCATCCATTTCAGCCAATTGATCGTAAGGAACATTTGCTTCGGCCAACAGAACGTTCATGTGTCCTGGCATACGACCGGCAACTGGGTGAATTCCATAAGCAACATCGATGCCCTTAGAAATCATCAAGTCAGCAAGTTCGCGAACTGTGTGCTGTGCTTGCGCAACAGCTAGACCAAATCCTGGAACGATAACAACGCGACGTGCGTAGTTAAGCAAGATCGCAACGTCATCTGGTGAACCCGAACGAACTGGTCGGTCCTCGCCTGCGGCTGCAACATCTTGTGGCTTCGCAGTAAATGCACCGAACAAAGTTCCAAACAAGGAACGGCCCATTGCCTCTGCCATCAAACGCGTCAAGATTGTTCCGGATGCTCCAACAAGAGTTCCCGCAATGATCAACAGTGTTGAATCAAGTACGTAACCACTTGCGGCAACAGTTAAACCAGTAAATGCGTTAAGCAATGAGATAACGATTGGTACATCCGCGCCACCCACTGGAAGCACGAACAAGATACCGAATAGAAGAGATAGACCCGCAAGAATAAGTAGCGGAGTTGTACCAAGTGAAGTTACAACCCAACCACCGACGCCAAGAACTGAAACTAGCGTTGCAGCGATAATAAAGCGGCCCGCTGGGAAAATTACTGGGCGAGTAGTCATCAACTCTTGTAGCTTCATAAAGGTAATAATCGAACCGCTGAAGGAAACACAGCCCACGATCACAGTAAAAACGGTGAAGA
>JBIIQY010000043.1:0-5315 GCA_044341805.1 Candidatus Planktophila sp. | reverse complement strand
AAAGTCGTGTCAGGTACCGCTTTAACTAAAGCATGAATAATCGCTTCGATGATTAATTCATCGGCACCTTTCAAACTTGATTCTTTTGCGGCAAGAATAATCTTTGAGGCAGTCGGTGTGTACAAAAGTGCCGAATGCACGGTAAGGCTATCGATTTTGGTTTTGTAATAATGTGGATGCCAACTACTTCTACAGGCTGAACAAATACTTGGGCCCAAGTGATGACAGCCAAAACATCTACTTGGAAAGATTAATTGTGACAGTTCGGCAAGTGCGCTCATCGAGCAATTTTGGCGCGTTCAAAACAAAGTGAGAACTAAAAAAGAAAACTGTGGAAACTAAGCTTTGTAGTCCTCGGGCTGCAATTTAATAAGCCGTGCTTCAATACTTTCCCACGTATTACGAGGAAGCGTGACTACAAAGTGCGAGCCACGTCCAGGTCGTCCCCACGCTTCGAGCTCACCGTTGTGTAAACGTGCATCTTCAAGAGCGATTGACAAGCCGAGTCCGGTTCCCCCGCGAGTTCTTGCGCGCGAAGGATCTGCTCGCCAGAATCGATCAAAAACTCTGGTCAGCGCATTTTCATCCAGTCCGATTCCATAATCACGGACTCCTACTGCAACATCATGATCACTAGCAACTATTCGAACATCAATTTGCAACTCTTCAGAATGGTCAATCGCGTTAGCCAAAAGGTTACGAAGAATGCGCTCGACCCTTCGAATATCGGCCTTAATCATGATTACCGGCTCCGAAGAATTCACATAAATCTCGGTCTTTCGCTCTTTAGCGACTAGTCCCAAATCATCTGCGCAACGCTGCACTAGTTGGACCATATCGAAATCAACAGCTTCAAGAACGGCAACTTCGGCATCAAATCGTGAAACTTCTAGTAAATCTTCGAGCAGTTTTTCAAATCGATCCAGCTGAGCAACCAGTAATTCGGCACTTCTTGCCACGATTGGGTCAAAAGTTTCTTTAGTTGAATAAATGACTTCAGACGCCATTCGCAAAGTTGTCAGTGGTGTTCGTAGTTCATGCGAAACATCTGACACAAATCTTTGCTGAACACGGGACAAATTCTCGAGTCGAGCAATCTGCTTTTCAATAGATTCAGCCATATCGTTGAAAGCGAGCCCTAAAGTTGAAATTTCATCTTGTGATTCAACCTTTAAGCGCTTTCGGAAATCGCCAGCGGTGAACTCAGTAGCAATCAGCGCTGCTTCTCGTACCGGACTAACCACCTGCCGAACAACAAGCCAAGTAATCAAAGCAACCAAAAGCAGCAAAATGAATCCACCCAGAAACAGTGAGCGAGAAATCAAATCAAGGGTTTTCTCTTGATTTGCCAGTGAAAAGATAATGTACATCTCGTACTGACCAGCATTTGGAATCTGAACTTTTTGGCCAATTGCTAAACCCTTGATTCTGGTTCCAGTCAGATAATTCATGTTGGTGTACTGGTACACAAGATCAGGATTTTTGCGCACCCGCTCACTTAAGGTTGATGGAATAGATGCCGGATCAAGAAGATTAGAGGCAATTTCGTAATTGTTTTCTCGTGTATTGCCCGGACTTCTAAGGAACACAACTTCACGTGCATTCTCATTCGAAGTTAAAGTTGTGGCCGAACTAATAACGTCATCAACAACTTTCTGAACAACCGAGTCTTTTTCACCTTGAGCTAGCAAAAATCGATACTCGGCGGTAAAGATTGTCGAACGTGCTTCTACGAGTGCCGAACTCAAATTCACATCTTTCACACCTGCAGATAACTGGGTATTCAGGACAGAACCGGTTATTCCAGTTACGACCAAGGAGAGCAAAACCGTAGAGAAAATAACCTTAATTGCAAGGGAGTTACGGACCCGCGCGTAGATACGGTTCATCTCTAGGAACCGCCCATTACTCCAGCTTTGTATCCAACTCCACGAACGGTCACAACAATTTCGGGGTGTTCAGCATCATGTTCGATCTTTGAACGTAAACGTTGAACGTGCACATTTACTAAACGAGTATCTGTCGAGTGACGATAACCCCACACTTCGCTGAGTAATGCATCACGTGTAAAGACTCGTCCAGGCTCTTTAGCAAGTGCGACAAGTAGATCAAATTCTAAACGGGTTAATGCAATCTGTTTTCCGCCACGTGTTACTTGGTGTGCCTGAACATCAATCGCTAAGTCACCGATAGTTAATAGACCAGAAACATCCGCATTTGTTCTGCGCAGACGCGTTCTGATTCGTGCGATTAATTCTGATGGATGACGAAATGGCTTAACCATGTAGTCATCGGCACCTGCTTCTAAACCTTTAACGACATCTTGAGTGTCGCCTTTAGCGGAAAGCATGACGATAGGAACCATTGATTCTGCGCGGATTAACTTGCAGACTTCAATTCCATCTAGGCCTGGCAACATAACATCCAACAAAACTAAATCTGGTGGGTTGTTACGAAAAACATCCATAACCTCATCGCCACGACTAACTAGATCCACGTCGATGCCGGCACCGGTTAAAACGATGCCGAGCATCTCCGCAAGATCCTGGTCGTCATCGACGACCATAACTAAAGTCATTAGCTACCGTGCTCCCAAGAGTTTAGGTACATATCTTGTGCTGGAGTTAGTACATCGATACGTCCACCCATGCTGATTAACTTGAGAGAAGCAACTTCTTTGTCAATGTAAGTAGGAACTTCGTGAACTCCAGGCTTCAAGTTCTTCGCTTCCTTTACAAGGTATTCAGCGGTTAGAGCTTGATCTGAGAATGACATATCCATTACTGATGCTGGGTGACCTTCTGCTGCACCTAGGTTAACTAGACGACCTTCAGCTAGAAGAAGTAAACGACGCCCATCTGACAATACATATTCATCAGTTTGGTGACGCATCTTTGAGTTCTTTGACTTGGCATTCTGCTCGAGCCAAGCAACATCGATTTCGATGTCAAAGTGGCCTGAGTTAGCCATGATTGCGCCATCCTTCATTACTGCGAAGTGCTCATCGCGCAAAACGTCACGGTTACCTGTAACGGTGATAAATACATCTCCAACTTTTGCAGCATCAAGCATCGGCATAACGCGGAAGCCTTGCATCATTGCATCAAGTGCCTTAGTTGGGTCAATTTCAGTAACGATTACATCAGCGCCCATTCCCTTGGCACGCTCTGCAACACCCTTACCGCAGTAACCAAATCCAGCAACAACAACAATGCGACCTGCAAGCAAGAAGTTAGTTGCACGGAATACTGCATCAAGAGTTGATTGACCAGTACCGTAGCGATTATCAAACATGTGCTTTGTATCTGTGTCATTGACGGCAATCATTGGGAACTGAAGCGCTCCATCTTTTGCCATTTGGTTAAGGCGAATAACTCCTGTAGTTGTCTCTTCGCAACCACCAGCGATGTTTGGAATCAATTCTTTACGAGTTGTGTGCAAAGTATTTACAAGATCGCAACCATCATCAAAAACTTGGTGTGGTTCGATATCAAGAGCGGCGTTAATGTGCTTGTAGTACCCGTCACGATCAACGGCGTTACGTGCAAATACTGAAATTCCGTACTCGTGCACAAGCGCTGCAGCTGTGTCATCTTGAGTTGATAGTGGGTTTGATGCACACAGTGCAATCTCTGCTCCACCAGCTTTTAGGACACGCATCAAGTTAGCGGTCTCAGTTGTTACGTGCATACATGCAGAAATACGAACACCTGCGAAAGGTTGTGACTTTTCAAAGCGTTCGCGGATCTGAGCAAGCACAGGCATATTGCGCTCAGCCCATTCAATTTTCTTGCGACCTTCTGCTGCAAGTGATGCATCAGCAATGTCATGCTTTGGAAGAGTTGATGTAACTGGAACGTTCACGTAAATCTCCTTAATTGGTAATCAAAGTATTAATTGGATACCTAAGGCGTAGGGCTCTACTGTGCTAGGCGGCTATAGGCATAGGTTACTGCCCTCTTGATAAAAGCTCGTAATGGAAAACGGGGGTTAGTTGCGGATTAGTGAGAGAACCGCATCACGTACCGACTCCATTTGAGCCTGAGTAGAAGCCTCAACGTTAAGCCTTAGGAGAGGCTCGGTATTTGATGGGCGAAGGTTGAACCACCAGGTATCCCCATTTACCGTCAATCCATCCAATTCATCCATCGAAACATCCTGCGATTGGTAAGTATTGCGAACATGCTCAGTTGCTTGGTGGGTGTCTGAAACTTTTGAATTGATTTCACCACTTGAGTTATATCGAGTAAATGGAGCTAAGAGTTCGGACATCGTTGCAGAGCTTTCACCAAGAGCAGCAATCGCATGTAGAGCTGCAAGTGCACCACTATCAGCCATCCAAAATTCTTTGAAGTAGAAGTGACCAGAATGCTCGCCACCAAAAATTGCGCCACTTTCGGCCATCATCTTCTTAATGTATGAGTGACCGACTCTACTGCGTAAACCTTTCCCACCATTTTCTTCAATAACTTCTTGAACTGCGCGTGAAGAAATCAAATTGTAGATAATGTTTGAACCAGGTCGCTTCTTTAACTCTCGTTGTGCAATTAATGCCGTTAATGCAGAAGGATTAACCGCAACACCTCGCTCATCAACTAAGAAGCAACGATCCGCATCTCCGTCGAAAGCTAAACCAAGATCGGCTTTTTGATCAATCATTGCTTGCTTAAGATCCTTCAATGTTGATTCATCCAACGGGTTAGCTTCGTGGTTGGGAAATGAACCATCAAGCTCGAAATACATTTGAATCACTTCGCAATTAAGCCGTGCAAAGATTGCAGGAGCAGTATGGCCAGCCATGCCATTACCAGCATCAACAATGATTTTTAAGGGCCTAATCTTGCTGACATCAACTAGCGATAAAAGGTGATCGACATACTCATTGAGCATGTCTCGATGCTTTTCAACACCAACATTACGCAAAGCAATCGGTGAACCTTCTCGAACGAAATTTTCGATTGTCAGCAACCCTGACTCTTTGCCTATCGGACGCGCCTTGCTTAAGCACAATTTAATCCCGTTGTATTGAGCAGGATTGTGACTTGCCGTAAACATCGCACCTGGCAGCCCTAATTTTCCAGAAGCAAAATACAACATATCTGTTGAAGCTAAACCGATTCGAATTACATCCATACCTTGTGAAGTCGCACCCGCCGAAAATGCTTCCGCAAGCTCGGGAGATGAGGGACGCATGTCCTCACCAATAACAATTGTTCCGGGCTCACGTTCTATCTGTAAGAAACGAGCAAATGCAACACCGGTTGCAAAGGCAAAATCTGCATCGATTTCGGTATCTACTAAGCCTCTGATGTCAT
>JBIIQY010000042.1:0-5608 GCA_044341805.1 Candidatus Planktophila sp. | reverse complement strand
GGATACTTTTCAGATTCTCCAGCAACAGTTCGGTATTGCGATGTGCTTGTTGCTTTGATTACAAAGTAGAAGTCACCTTCGGCGGGAACCGTAAATTGACCTTCATAGCGATCTGTTCCGGGCCAGCGCTGAATTAATGGCTGACAATCAACCATCTTGTCTTTGGAGTTATAGAGACAAACTTCGGCGGTAAGGGTTTCATGTCCTTCAATAATGATTGTTGCCGATGCTGCAATGGTCTCTTTGGCAATCGCCTTTACCGCAACAAATTCTCCCCCGAAGTAAACCGCGGGGGAGATATCTGTGATTGGAATTCTAGAGATCAACCCGATCCTTCTGTATTGCCAGCATCTGCAGCTGAGACATCATGGATACGATACTTATCCATTGCCTGCGTGACAATGCTTTGCTTGATTTCACCTTGGTTACAGAGTTGCTGCAACACGGCGACAGCGATTGATTCGGCATCAACCTTGAAGTGACGACGAAGCGCACCACGGGTATCAGATAAACCAAAGCCATCTGTGCCTAGTGAGTAGAAAGGACGATCAACCCACGGTGCAACTTGGTCTTGCACTGCGCGCATAAAATCGCTGACGGCAATAACTGGACCCTTTGTGTGAGCCAACTTCTTGGTGATGTAAGCACTGCGGCGATCAGTTGGATTGAGCAAATTGTGGCGATCGGTTTCGAGACCATCGCGACGTAGTTCATTCCAAGAAGTTACTGACCAGACTGAAGCGTTTACGCCCCAATCATCTGCAAGAAGCTGCTGTGCTTTAACCGCCCAGTTAACGCCAACACCTGAAGCCAGGATTTGTGCGTTCTTTTTGCGAGCCGCCTTTGCAGGTGAGAATAAATAAATTCCCTTGAGCAAACCATCAACATCTAGGTTTTCTGGCTCAGCCGGATGTACGTAAGGCTCGTTGTAAACAGTGAGGTAGTAATAAATGTTCTCACTGTTTTCACCATACATACGACGCAGACCATCTTTAACAATGTGACCAAGTTCGTACGCAAATGCTGGATCGTAAGCAACCACTGCTGGGTTAGTTGCTGCAAGCAGATGCGAATGACCATCTTCATGTTGCAGGCCTTCACCATTGAGAGTTGTACGTCCAGCAGTTGCACCAACAACGAAACCGCGAACCAATTGGTCTGCAGCTGCCCAGAAAGCATCTCCGGTGCGCTGGAAACCAAACATCGAATAGAAGATGTAAATAGGGATCATTGGTTCGTCATGAGTTGAATACGACGATCCAACTGCGGTAAATGATGCAACCGATCCTGCCTCATTAATACCTTCATGAAGGATCACACCAGAAGTTGATTCCTTGTATGACAACATCAATTCACGGTCCACCGCGGTGTACTGCTGACCGTGTGGAGAATAAATCTTCATTGTTGGGAATAGTGAATCCATTCCAAAAGTACGAGCTTCGTCAGGAATGATCGGAACAATACGATTGCCCAAACCTGGATCCTTAACAAGGTCCTTGAGCATACGAACAAAAGCCATGGTTGTTGCGATCTCTTGATGACCTGAGCCACGCTTTACGGATTCATAAACAGAATCAGCAGGCATTGTTAATGGGCGAGAAATCGAACGACGACGTGGAATTGATCCGCCAAGTGCTGCCCGACGCTCTGCTAAGTACTTAGCTTCTGCAGAATCTTCTGCAGGCTTGTAGTAAGGAGGTAAATACTTATCTAACTTCTCATCAGGAATATCCAAATGCAAAGTGTCGCGAAACTTCTGAATATCTTCTAGCGTCATCTTCTTCATCTGGTGTGTTGAGTTACGACCTTCAAAGTGTGAGCCAAGGGTCCAACCCTTAACTGTCTTAGCCAAAATAACTGTTGGTCGGCCATTCTTTTGTGTTGCCGCTGTGTATGCCGCAAAGAGTTTCTGGTAATCATGTCCACCACGCTTGAGATTCCAAATTTGATCATCAGACCAATTAGCAACCATTGCTGCAGTACGTGGATCGCGACCAAAGAAGTTATCGCGAACATATTTGCCTGATTCAGCCTTGAAAGTTTGATAATCACCATCAAGGGTTTCATTCATAATCTTTACGAGTGCGCCTTCACGATCCTGGGCTAGAAGTGGATCCCAACCACGGCCCCATACGACCTTAATTACGTTCCAGCCTGCACCACCAAAGATTGATTCAAGTTCTTGAATGATTTTTCCATTTCCGCGAACCGGACCATCTAGACGTTGCAAGTTACAGTTAATAACAAAAGTTAAGTTGTCTAATTTTTCACGTGTAGCTAAACCAATTGCACCCAAGGTATCTACTTCATCTACTTCACCATCACCAAGGAATGCCCAAACATTTTGATCACTTGTGTCTTTGATACCGCGGTTGTGCAAGTAGCGGTTGTAACGCGCTTGATAAATTGCATTCAGTGGTCCTATACCCATGGACACCGTTGGGAACTGCCAGAAGTCTGGCATCAAGCGTGGGTGAGGATACGAAGAAAGCCCACCACCTTCATGTGACAGTTCTTGACGGAAACCATCGAGTTGATGTTCTGTTAAGCGACCTTCAAGAAATGCACGTGCATACATTCCGGGACTTGCATGTCCTTGGAAGAAAATTTGGTCTCCGCCGCCTGGGTGATCTTGTCCGCGGAAGAAGTGGTTAAAACCAACTTCATACAGCGCAGCAGATGATGCATACGTTGAAATGTGACCACCAACTCCGACACCTGGACGCTGCGCGCGGTGAACCATCATCGCTGCATTCCAGCGATTGATGCGGCGAATCTTGCGCTCTAAATCTTCATCGCCAGGAAACTTGGCTTCATGCTCTGGCGGAATCGTGTTGATGTAATCGGTTGTACGAAGAGCTGAAATTCCAACGTTGCGTTCTTGCGCATGATTTAAGAGATTAAGCATTAAGTAGCGAGCGCGAACTGGACCAGCAGCCTTCAGGGCGGCATCAAAGGAGGCGCGCCATTCAGCGGACTCGGTCGGGTCGGTATCTACTAGTTGCTCAATATTGAGATCGGGCGCCTCGAAGTTTTCGCTCATGGGCTTATTCTCGCCCTTACAGCCCCCTAAGTGGAAATTGGGCAGGTGTGAAATTGAGCCAGTCTTCCTCTTGCGCTCAGGCTCGCCAAAGTGTGGACTTAGCCCGTGCCTACACGGATGGGATTGGCCAAGGATGACCTCGTTTTGGAGGTTGGCCACGATAGTGACTGCGATTCCACACTTCGAGATCAAATCATGTCAATTACTGGCACCACTTTCTTAGAAGGTTCCACTAGCGAAGTTGTCGATGCAGTAATCATCTGGTGGCGAGATGGCGATGGCGATCTAGTTGATGAATTAATGGATGCACTTACTTACTTAGTTGAAAATGGTGCCATTTGGGTAATGACACCAAAGGCTGGGCGAGCTGGCCATGTCGAACCAAGTGATATTCAAGATGCTGCACCTATTGCCGGACTCAGTGTCACTTCCACAATTGCGCTCGCAAAGGATTGGACCGCAACTCGATTAGTGGCACGTAAAGCGGGCAAGAGGTAAGTTTGCGACATGACTTTAACTATTGGACAAGCCGCACCAGATTTTGAAATTGCTAATCAACACGGAGAAAAGGTTTCACTTTCTTCCTTCAAGGGACAAAAGAATGTCTTACTGATGTTCTATCCATTCTCATTTACTGGAACATGCACCGGCGAACTATGTGCATTGCGCGATGACCTTTCATCATTTCAAAATGATGACGTTCAACTTCTTGCAATCTCATGTGATTCACCATTTACACAACGTGTTTTTGCCGAGCAAGAGAATTACCAGTTCCCGGTTCTTTCAGATTTCTGGCCACATGGCGCAGTAGCAAAGGCCTATGGAGTTTTTGAGGAATCAAAGGGTTGCGCACTTCGTGGAAGTTTCTTGATCGATAAAGAAGGAATTCTTCGTTGGGAAGTTAAGAACGGCTGGGCAGCGCGTGAAAACGCTGATTACAAGGCGGCTATTGCAGCGCTATAAGCGTGATTTAGGAGATTGTGGGCTCGTAAGTTAAGATTTGGGTCTGCAATACCGGGTGGTTAGCTCAGTGGTAGAGCGTCTCGTTTACACCGAGAATGTCGGGGGTTCGAAACCCTCACCGCCCACAGTTAAAAGTTTCCTCGTAATTTAGAGAAAAAAAGGAGATTTTTGAATGAAAGAACTTTCATTCGATTGGGCAACAGATCTTGAAATTCTAAGGCTCACGGGTTCAGATATTCAGGAATATGAAGATCACATCATTGTTAAGACGCCCTCTAATCCAAAGTATCACTGGGGCAACTGCCTATTGGTGCTTGATCACTCTTCAGTAAGCCAAGCTCAAACTTGGGTTTCTAAGTTCCATCAAAATTTTCCCAAAGCTGATTGGATTTCAATTGCCTTACCAGTGATGCCAAAAAACCTAGAAGATTGGCAATCACATGGAATCTCATTTGACCTACTTGAAGTTCTTCAGACAAATGAATTGCCTCAAGCATTTCCTTTGCCTAGCGGTTATCTAGTCAGAGCCCTAGATGGAGCAGATTGGGAGTTACTTGCACAAAAAGAGATTGAAGAGAACTTAATCTCAAAAATGTATGAGCCTAAAGATTATGAAGAGTTCATAATTCAGACAAATCAAGCTCGTAAGGAACTTTGTGAAAAAGGAAAAGCAGCATGGTTTGGTGCTTTCCTTGAAAACCAGTTAGTCGCAAGTTTAGGAATTGTTATATGTGGAACAACGGCAAGATATCAATCAGTTGAAACTCGAAGTTCTCATAGAAAAAAAGGTCTGGCTTCACATTTACTGGGTGTAGCAGCAAAGTGGGCTGCCGAAAATGGATGTATTAATTGGGTGATTGTTACGGAGTCGACTAACGAAGCTGGACGTGTTTACAGAAGAGCAGGATTCAATAACGTCCAAGGAAGCGTAAACGCCTACAAGACCCCAATCATTATCAATAAAATAGATGATGATTTTCTGCAGCAGAATCTAGCTGTTATCAAAGATTTACTACTTGATGCTTACGAAGGTGATTTTTCGGAGCAAGATTGGCAACACACTTTTGGTGGAGCAAGATTTCTAGGAACATTAGGTGAGCAAATTGTCGCTCACGCCGCCGTTGTGCCGAGACCAGTTTTGATTAACGATTTGCCGATGACCATTGGATACCTTGAAGGCGTTGCAGTTTCATCGAAGTTCCAAGGCCAACGTTTAGGTAGCCAATTACTTCAACATGTGAGTGATTTTTGTAAATCAAATTATGAGATATCGATGCTTTCAACTGATGAATTTGATTTCTACGGCAAGTTTGGCTGGCAAAGATTCAAAGGTGCTAGCGGCGTCATGCAGGATTCGGTGAGGTCTCTAACTCCAGAAGAAGATGATGGGCTTATGTATCTTGTTGGAAATTCAACTGAGTCGATTGAAATTTCTACTGCCTACTGCGATTGGCGTGAAGGAGATTGCTGGTAGCACTACCTACTAGCAATAGTGCGCTCCCATTTTTCAAAGGACCACAAATCAATCTCATCAAGATTTAGAACGTCCAAATTGTTTGAAGCCAAAATATCTGAAATTTGGGCGCGATGTTCTGAAGCATG
>JBIIQY010000041.1:0-5858 GCA_044341805.1 Candidatus Planktophila sp. | reverse complement strand
GAAAAAGAGTTGCCTAGTGGTGACAAGGTTGTTGAGTTTCGACTTATCGTCACACGCGACAAGCAATCTGGCGTGGACACCTTGGACATCGGTGCATGGAGTTCGAAAGCGCGCCGAACAGCGTTAACTCTCACTCCGGATCAATGGGTGGAGGTTTCAGGCTCGATTCATCGACGTTTTTGGAGTGGCCCACATGGTCTTGCAAGTCGCTGGCAGGTTGAAGCGGTCGAGATAACTCGAATTTAGGTAGGCTTACGGCATGAGCAAGAACAACGACATTAAAGCCACGATCAAATCCTTAATCGAGAACGTGCAACTTGGCAACAAGTCAGGAACTGAGGTTGCACAATCAGTCAATGTTTGGCTGAAAGAGGGAGGAGAAGCTCTCAAGATCAAGATCGAGGATGAGGTTGAGCGCTCGGTTTCCAAAATGGGTTTTGTTAAGCGCGGAGAGTTTGAGGCTTTGAAGCAAGAGGTTGCAGCGCTTAAAAAGGGCAGAACAGGAAGTTCAGCTGCTAAAGCGGGAAGTAAGAGTGCAACTAAGAAAACCCAAACTAAGAAAAACGCAGCTAAGAAGCCCATAGCGAAGAAGAGTGCACAGAAAGCTGTTAAGAAGGTTGCGAAGAAGAGTGCAAAGAAAGCGAGTAAGTAAATGGATCATTCACTCAACGATCACAACTCTGCAACCAATCAAACTTTTAATGGTGAAGCCTTTGTAGAAGATCTGCGTTCTGAACTTCAAGAGATAGATGCAATGGAAGTTGGCGATCACGCCCAACGTTTTGAAGCGTTGCACCAAAAACTCAACCAAGCTCTTTCATCGATTGATGGAATGTAATTAAGCAACTTCAATGAAAACACGATTGGATGCCGAGCTCGTTCGAAGAGAGCTGGCGCGTTCTCGTGAGCAGGCCGCTGATCTCATTGAAAAGCGATCCGTTCTGGTCAATGGAATACCAGCGACTAAACCGGCAACCCAGGTTGATGCTGAAACTTCAATCACTATCTCTGGCGATCGCGATGATTTTGTTTCCCGCGGCGGTCACAAATTGGAAGGTGCTTTAACAGTTTTTACAGGCGTAAATGTTGAAGGTAAGCGCTGCTTAGATGCTGGCGCATCCACTGGTGGCTTTACCGATGTATTACTACGTCGAAACGCTGGCCACGTCGTTGCCGTTGATGTTGGCTATGGCCAACTTGCGTGGGAGCTGCGCCAAGATGAAAGAGTTACAGTTCTAGATCGGACCAATATTCGCCACCTTACGGGGGATATGGTGGGCGAACCGATTGACTTGGTTGTTGCAGATCTGTCCTTTATCTCCCTGACTTTGGTTCTACCCGCTTTAGCAGCGGTATCAAAACCAGATGCTGATTTCGTTGTAATGGTCAAACCGCAATTTGAGGTAGGCCGTGAGAAATTGGGTGCCGGAGGAGTTGTCAGAGATCCTGCCTTGCGTAAAGCTGCGGTAATAGAAGTTGCTGACTCGGCTTACGATGTTGGATTAGGAACAATGGAAATAGCGGCAAGTCCGCTTCCTGGTCCTGCCGGAAATGTTGAATACTTTCTTTGGCTTCGACGTGGAGCACCCGAAATAGACCATGCCAAGCTCGATCAAGCAATAGCGATAGGACCACAGTGATGCGTAATCTTCTAATTGTTTGCAATCCAGGTCGCGTCGATGCGGTTGTTGCTGCTGTCGAGCTACAGCAGAATCTTGCATCTACTTTCGGTATTTATACGATTTCGGATGTCAATATTCCTGGAGTGATCCGCTCGACAATTGCAGAGCTACCTGAAATTGAAGCTGCAGTTGTTTTAGGGGGAGATGGAACAATGCTGCGTGCAGCAGAGGTAGCGCACGAACGCGATATTCCATTGCTGGGCGTGAACTTGGGCCATGTAGGTTTCCTATCCGAAGTTGAACGATCAAAGATTTCAGATGTTATTCAGGCAATTATCAATAAGTCATATGTAATTGATCCGCGAATAACTCTGGGCTACACCGTTGAAAGAGATGGCAATGTTGTAGCAAGTGGCTGGGCACTCAATGAAGTTACCGTGGAGCGCGAAAAAGCCACGATGGTTGAACTGTTCTTAGAAATCGATAATCGCCCAATTTCTCGCTGGGGTTGTGATGGTTTGATTTGTTCGACGCCGACGGGGTCTACCGCATATGCATTCTCGGCAGGTGGCCCAGTTGTTTGGCCACAAGTGGATGCCCTTGTTGTTCTTCCAATTTCTGCGCATGCTTTGTTCTCGCGTCCACTAGTTATCTCGCCGCAATCAGTCATTGCTGTTGGGATCGAATCCACTGAGGCTTTTCTATCGGCAGATGCTTTGCGAAAGTTTCCATTAATCGCGGGGGATCGGGTCGTCGTAACCAAGGATTCAAGAATTATTCAACTCGCTCACTTAAAGAACACGCTCTTTAGCGATCGATTGGTGGCAAAGTTCAAACTACCTGTTGAGGGCTGGCGTGGTGAGTGAACGTACATTTCTTGAAGAGATAACGATTCGATCGATTGGCGTCATCGATAACTCGACGCTTGAAATTTCAAAGGGTTTGACTGTCTTATCTGGTGAAACCGGTGCCGGAAAAACCATGATTTTAACGGCTTTAAACCTCATTTTGGGGGGCAAGGCCGATAGTTCATTGGTTCGCAAAGGTTCCGAACGTTTAGTTGCTAGCGGTAAATTCTCAATTCCAAAAGCTCAAGAGTTTTTGTTTGAGGATGCCCTGATTGAAGATGGAGAGCTGATAGTTGTTCGCACTGTTGCTGCAGATGGAAAAAGTAAAGCAACGACTAACGGGGTCAGTGCAACGGCATCTGCTTTGGCCGCTTTCGGTGAGAATTTAGTAGAAGTTCATGGACAAGCCGCTAATCACACGATCACTAAATCTTCTAGACAGCGTGAATTGGTTGATCGCTTTGGTGCAATTGATTTAAGTGGCTATCAATCGTCACTGTCGCACTATCACGACATGAAAGATCGAATTGCGGCGCTGAAGAAAAGCATTGCTGCCAAGGATAAAGAGTTGGCAGAGCTACGAGAATTTGCGCGAGAGTTTTCGGCACTCAATCCGATACCTGGAGAATTAGCCGACATCGAAACCGAGATTGCAAGGCTATCTAGCGTTGAAGAGTTGCGAACCGCAACAGCAATGGCGACCTCTGCGATCGAAGATGAAGAAGCGGGTTCTTTAACCTCTTTAGGAACTGCTCGTCGGTCATTAGAGAACGCTCGCGCAAAGGATCGACTTCTTGAAGAGATTTACCAGCAATTGAGTGAAAGTTTTTTCTTGTTGGCCGATGCCCAAAGTGCTTTGAATAGCTACCTTTCACGCCTTGAGGCTGATCCTGTTCGATTAGATTTCCTTCAGCAACGTAAGTCTGCTTTCGTCGCATTGGTGAAGAAGTTTGGCTCGGGCAATTCGGTTGAAGTCGAAATCGAAGCGTTGCAACTTCGCTTTAAGAATTCATCAGAGGCGATTGCAGATCTTGAGGGCGGTGATGCTCGCTTACAGGAGTTAGAGAAAGAGTTAACCACGGTCAAGAAAACATTGCTGTCGCAGGCGAAGAAGCTTTCTGAATTGCGAACATCGGCGGCGAAAAAGTTATCTGACTTAGTAACGCAGGAGATTCAGCAGCTGTCAATGCCTCATGCAACCTTTGTCGCAAACGTTGATTCCTGCGATTATTCAGCACCGAAGGAATCTGATTTCACATCGCAAGGATGCGATGAGATCTCTATGTTCATTCAGGGTCACAAAGATGCTCCACTGGTTCCATTAGCTAAAGGTGCCTCTGGCGGAGAAATGTCTCGGGTGATGTTGGCTCTTGAAGTAGTGATTGCATCGACACATCCGATAGGAACATATGTTTTCGACGAAGTTGATGCCGGTGTTGGCGGTAAAGCGGCCATTGAAGTTGGTCGACGATTACATCAACTTGCTCAACATGCTCAAGTAATTGTTGTAACCCATTTACCGCAGGTTGCAGCCTGGGCTGATTCTCATTTTGTTGTAACAAAGAACAATGATGGAACGGTGAGCCAGAGTGATGTGCGTCAGGTCTCGGGTGAAGAGCGAATTGAAGAGGTAGCTCGAATGTTGGCAGGGCTAGAAAACTCGGCCAGCGCACGAGAACACGCCACCGAACTGCTCTCCCTGAAGGTGTAAGAGCCACCCTTAAATAAATGATAGGTTTGTCTTCCATGGGCCAAGCACATGTGACGAAACACCTTTTTGTAACCGGCGGAGTCGCCTCAAGTTTAGGCAAAGGACTCACAGCCTCAAGTCTTGGACGATTACTAGTAGCCCGTGGCATCCGAGTAACGATGCAAAAACTCGATCCTTACCTCAATGTCGATCCCGGCACCATGAATCCTTTTCAGCATGGTGAAGTATTTGTAACTGATGATGGATCTGAGACCGATTTAGATATTGGTCACTATGAAAGATTCTTAGATCGCAATCTTCATGGCTCAGCAAATGTGACAACCGGTCAAGTTTATTCACGAGTTATTGCGCGTGAACGCCGCGGTGAATACCTAGGTGAAACTGTCCAGGTTATTCCTCATATCACTAACGAAATTAAAGAACGCATTATCGCCATGGCTGGACCGGAAATCGATTTAGTCATTACTGAAGTTGGCGGAACTGTGGGCGACATCGAGTCTCAACCGTTCCTAGAAGCTATTCGCCAGATTCGTCAAACAGTAGGACGAGACAATGTTTTCTACCTTCACGTTTCTTTGGTTCCATACATCGGTCCATCAGGTGAACTAAAGACCAAGCCAACTCAGCACTCTGTAGCTGCTTTGCGAAGCATAGGTATTGCACCAGATGCCATCGTTCTGCGCTCAGATCGTGAGATTCCAGAGAGTGTGAAGAAAAAGATCTCATTAATGTGTGACGTTGATTCAGAAGCAGTGGTAGCGGCAGTTGATGCGCCGTCGATTTACGACATCCCCAAGGTGTTGCACAGTGAGGGCTTAGATTCATATGTTGTTAAGCGTCTAGGTTTTGATTGCCACGATGTTGTTTGGGGCGAATGGGATGCTTTACTTGAGAAAGTTCATCATCCAAAGCACCACATCAAAGTTGGGCTAGTAGGAAAGTACATTGATTTGCCCGATGCATATTTGTCTGTTTCGGAAGCCTTGCGAGCGGGTGGCTTTGCGAATGAAGCCAAGGTCGAAATTGTTTGGATTGCAAGTGATGAATGCGAAACCCCAGAGCAAGCTACAAAGCTTTTGGAGAATCTAGATGCAATCTGCGTTCCGGGTGGTTTTGGTATCCGAGGTATTGAAGGAAAAGTTGGCGCACTTAAGTTTGCTCGCGAAAACAAGATTCCTACTCTGGGCCTATGTCTTGGTTTGCAGTGCATGGTGATCGAAGCTGCGCGTAATCTTGCAGGAATAAAAGATGCAATTTCAGCTGAGTTCTCGGATTCTGGAACTCCGGTGATTGCAACCATGATTGATCAGAAGGATGTTGTGTCAGGTAAAGCTGATATGGGCGGAACCATGCGTTTAGGTCTTTACAAGGCCGATCTATTGGCTGGATCTGTAGTGGCTCAAACCTACGGTGCGGCTGAAGTATCTGAACGGCATCGCCATCGTTATGAAGTGAACAATATGTACCGTGATCAAATTTCAGCAGCTGGTTTAGTTTTCTCTGGCATGTTCAAAGAAAAAGATCTTGTCGAGTTTGTGGAACTGCCTTCACAGGTGCATCCTTACTACGTAGGCACGCAAGCTCATCCTGAGCTTCGGTCACGTCCAACGAGACCTCATCCTCTCTTTATTGGTCTGATTGCTGCAGCTATTCAAGCGAAGGGCTAATCATGATCGT
>JBIIQY010000040.1:0-5892 GCA_044341805.1 Candidatus Planktophila sp. | reverse complement strand
GGATTGACCGCAAATTGAATATTGCAACCACCCGTGTCCACTCCTACTTCGCGAATGATGTCCATAGATAGGTCGCGAAGTTTCTGATACTCAACGTCAGTTAGGGTCATTGCTGGAGCAACAGTGATTGAGTCTCCGGTGTGAACACCCATAGGATCTAAGTTCTCGATTGAACACACAATGACAACATTGTCTTTGTTATCACGCATCACTTCTAACTCGTACTCTTTCCAGCCAATAATTGATTCTTCAAGGAGCACTTCCGATGTTGGGCTATGTCGAAGACCCGCACCGGCGATCTGACGTAGTTCGGCTTCATCAAAGGCGATTCCAGAGCCCAAGCCACCCATTGTGAACGATGGTCGAACTACGACGGGGTAATTGAGTTCAACGACAGCTAGGAGAATCTCTTCCATTGTGTGGCAAATGCGTGACTTTGCCGATTCTCCGCCAACTTTTTCAACAATAGCCCGGAACAGTTCGCGATTCTCACCACGATTAATCGCATCGACATCTGCGCCAATCAATCTGACGCCATACTTTGCCAACGTCCCACGTTGATAAAGTCCGATCGCTGCATTCAAGGCGGTTTGTCCACCTAAGGTAGCCAGTACCGCATCAGGTTTTTCGTGGGCGATAACTCGTTCGATTATCTCTGGCGTAATTGGCTCGACATAGGTTGCATCAGCAAATTCGGGGTCAGTCATGATGGTTGCTGGATTTGAATTCACCAGAATCACTCTGATTCCTTCAGCACGCAGAACTCGACATGCTTGTGTTCCAGAATAATCAAACTCGCATGCTTGACCAATAACGATTGGTCCGCTTCCAATAACCAAAACGCTCTTGATAGATGTATCTAAAGGCATTATGCGACCACCTTTTTGGACATCAAATCTACGAAGCGATCAAATAGATATGAAGCATCATGAGGTCCAGCTGCTGCTTCTGGGTGATACTGAACCGAAAATGCGGGGCGATCTAACAAGGCCAAGCCTTCGACTACGCCGTCATTTAAACAGGTGTGTGTCACTTCCCCGCGTCCATAGACAGTCGAAAACTCAGAATCTGTCGGAGCCTTAACTGCGAATCCATGATTATGCGCCGTAATTTCTACCTTGCCAGTGTTCTTGTCCATCACAGGTTGATTGATACCTCTATGTCCAAATTGCAACTTGTACGTTTCAAAACCTAGGGCGCGACCAAGAATTTGATGACCGAAGCAAATCCCGAAGATTGGAATCTCAGCAAGAAGCAGTTCTCTTACTACTTCAATAACATCGGTCATCGTTGATGGATCACCAGGGCCGTTGGATAGAAAAACGCCATCCGGCTTGATGGCAAGAATTTGTTCCGCCGTTGAATCAAAAGGCATGACATGCACCTCTACTCCGCGTTCGGCCAAGGCACGAGGCGTAGCTGCCTTTATACCAAGATCAAGAGCTGCAATTGTGAACTTCTTTTTCCCTAATGCTGGAACAACGTAGGTTTTCTCGGTAGAAACATCCTTTACAAGAAAGGCACCAGCCATCGCATCTGCCTTTCGAACTTCAACAACCATCTCTTCACGTGAAAGTTCTAGACCTGAGAAAATTCCTACACGCATTGCGCCGCGATCGCGTAAATGTCTGGTGATTGCGCGAGTATCGACACCTTGAATTCCGACGATTCCTTGACTAATTAGTTCGTCCTCAAGATCATTCTGTGCTCGCCAGTTAGAGGTTAATGATGAAGGGTTGCGTACGACGAATCCAGCAACCCAAATCTTTTCGGACTCGTTATCGAAATCATTGACACCCGTGTTACCGATATGTGGCGCCGTCATCACAACAATTTGCTTGTGATACGAAGGATCAGTCAATGTCTCCTGATATCCCGTCATACCTGTTTGAAAAACAGCCTCACCAAAACTTTTTCCAGTAGCAGCCCAAGAAGAACCTTCAAAAATTCGACCATCATCCAAGACAAGGTATGCACTAGCCATTACATGCCCTCCTTATCTAAGACAGAACCATTGTTCATTGTTTGCTTACCTTTGAAGAAGGTATGAAGCACAACGCCTGGCAATTCATGCCCATGGTAGGGAGTATTTGACGAGTTTGAGAGAACTAAGTCTCGATCTACAGTCCAACTGTGCGTTGGATTAATCACAGTTAAGTTTGCGGTGCTTCCAACGGCGATCTTCTGACCTTGGTGAACATAGCCACCGATACGTGCAGGCGTGTGACTCATGCGTTCTGCCACCAGATCCCAGGTTATCAAACCGGTATCTACCATC
The DNA here is from genome assembly GCA_044341805.1 of Candidatus Planktophila sp. Taxonomy (GTDB): domain Bacteria; phylum Actinomycetota; class Actinomycetes; order Nanopelagicales; family Nanopelagicaceae; genus Planktophila. The sequence goes on along the minus strand of JBIIQY010000040.1, from coordinate 3,614 downwards.
GTTTTCTGCACTATCGAAAGCGCCGTTTCTAATCCCAGCATTCCAAATGCTGCCTCTTGCCACTCGCACTCTTTGTTTTCTAATGGGTGCGGAGCATGATCTGTTGCAACTATGTCGATCGTTCCATCCGCTAAGGCTTCACGTAAAGCATGTACATCTGACTCTGTTCGAAGCGGCGGATTGACTTTGTAAATTGGATCATAGGATGAAGCAAGATCATCAGTTAACAATAGGTGATGAGGTGTAACTTCTGCTGTTACGTTGATGCCACGAGCTTTAGCCCAACGAATGATCTCGACTCCCCCAGCTGTTGTTAAATGACAGATGTGAAGTCGGGATTGAACATGATCTGCAAGCAGGACATCGCGCGCAATTATTGCTTCCTCTGCTACAGCTGGCCAACCCTTCAAACCAAGACGCGATGAAACAGCGCCTTCATTCATTTGGGATCCAACGGTCATGCGCGGATCTTGCGCATGTTGGGCAATCACGCCACCAAATTTCTTTATGTACTCCAAAGCTCGACGCATTACTAGTGGATCCGATACACAATGCCCATCGTCGCTAAAGACTCTTACTTGAGCAACGGAATCCGCCATTGCACCGATTTCAGAAAGTGTTTTTCCTTCCAAACCTTGCGTAACCGCACCGATGGGAAAAACATCAAGCAAACCTGCCTCCTGTCCCAATCGAAATACCTGTTCTACAACGCCTGCAGTGTCGGCGACTGGAGATGTATTAGCCATTGCAGACAACGCAGTGAATCCACCTTTAACTCCGGCCCGGCTTCCGCTGAGTACAGTTTCGGCATCTTCGCGACCCGGTTCACGCAAATGTGTATGAAGATCTACTAAGCCAGGCAAAACAATGCAACCCTTGGCATCAATACTCTTGCTTGCTTGTCCTGTAAATGAATCAGACACTTCAACAATCTGTTCACCGGCAATAGCTATGTCTGCCTTTCTTCCATTAGGCAGTTGCCCGCCTTTGATAACTAGGTCAATAGTGCTCATTTAATTGATCCCCGTTTCCAAAGCGCCGCCGGTTAAAAGCACATACAAAATCGCCATTCTTACGCTTACTCCATTAGTAACTTGTTCGGTGATGACTGAACGTGCACTATCTGCAACTTCAGCTGAAATCTCTAGCCCTCTGTTCATGGGGCCTGGGTGCATAACAATTGAATCGGTCTTCATGCTCTTCATGCGATCAATATTGAGTCCAAAGTAGCGTGAATACTCACGCGCATTTGGAAAATAGAAATCCGTCATTCGTTCCTGCTGTACGCGCAACATCATCACTACATCAACAAAGGGAATGACCGCGTCGAAATCGTATGAAACTGTGCAAGGCCAGCTTTCAACTCCGACAGGCACCAAGGTAGGCGGGGCGACCAAAGTAACCTTGGCTCCTAACTTAGAAAGCAGCAAAACATTAGATCGAACAACGCGTGAATGAAGAACATCGCCAACTATTGCAACACTAAGGCCCTCTAGGTCGCTCTTTCCTAGACTTAGATGTTTACGGATCGTGAAAGCATCCAACAACGCTTGACTTGGATGCTCATGCGTGCCATCTCCCGCATTGATAACACTTCCGGACATCCACTGCGAGTCAGCTAAACGTTGGGCCGCCCCCGATGCTGAATGTCGAATAACAACTGCATCTGCGCCCATTGCTTGAAGGGTCATTGCGGTATCTTTCAAAGATTCACCTTTACTGACGCTCGAGCCTTTTGCAGAAAAGTTGATCACATCGGCAGATAATCTTTTGGCTGCAGCTTCGAAGGAGATACGTGTGCGCGTTGAATCTTCGGCAAAAAGATTAACGATTGTGCGACCTCGCAAGGTGGGCAATTTCTTAACCGCTCCGTCGCTCACTCTTGCTAACTCATTTGCAGTATCCAAGATCGATATCGCTTCAGTTTTACTGACATCGGCAATTGAAAGAAGGTGACGCATTATTGATCAGCTCCTTCGATGCTAACTTCGTCTCGGCCATCAATTTCACCAAGTAACACCCGAACCGATTGATTCTTTGAAGTCGGCAAGTTCTTTCCTACAAAATCTGCCTTAATAGGTAACTCGCGATGGCCTCTATCGACCAATGTTGCTAATTGGACGGTTCGTGGTCGCCCAATCTCACCTAATGCATCCAAGGCGGAGCGGATAGTTCGTCCAGAAAAGAGAACATCATCGACCAGAATCACGTCCCGACCTTCGATTCCGCATTGAGGAATGGTGGTTGGCATGATTGCCTTTGGTGCACGAAGTCTTAGATCATCCCGAAACAGGGTTATGTCTAAGGTTCCATTCGGAACCTCGGTACCTTCGATTTCAGAAATAATTGCTGCGATTCGCTGTGCCAAATGGGCACCGCGAGTAGGAATTCCCAAAAGAACGATGGTCGATGCGCCTTGATTCTTTTCTAGGATCTCATGTGAAATGCGAGTCAACGCACGCTTAATGTCAGCAGCGGACAGGGCTACGCTCATGTAAATCTCCTTTCCCACCTCTCTGGATGGGTCGTTAAAGGATGCAGGCGCGATACTAGCACCGTTCTGCCGCAGCTGTGGATATCGGGAAATGTGTTGAGTCGCTCGTCAATACCCTGCCCCAATGAGCATCAACAATGAATTAGTAGCACTTCAGTCAAGGTTGCGGGCGGTCAGAGTTTCCAAGGGCCTAACACTTTCGCAGGTTTCGGCGCAGAGTAAAGGTTCGATATCGGCAATCGCTTTGGGATCTTATGAACGTGGTGACAGATCACTGAGCACCCAAAAACTCTTTGAGATATCGCAGATCTACGGGGTTCCAGTAGTCGAACTTTTGTCCTCTCCGAATAAGGGGATCAATTCTGGCCGCGTCATAATCGATGTAAGAAAACTGACGCTTAATCAGGATTCATCAATAGAGGCCCCATTGAAAATCATTCAACGTATAGCCGCGATGCGCCATGATTGGAATGGCGAGGTGATATCCCTGCGCGGAACCGATATAGCGCTGCTAAAGATTTTCGCAAATTATTCAGAGGAAGAAATCGGGACTTTTTTGCAGAACTTTGCACTGACTAAATTGAAATAGTGTCCTTGATGCTTGCGATACGGCCTAGAACGCCGTGAATGTACTTTGATGATTCATCACTTGAGAGCTCTTTTGCAAGCGCAAGTGACTCATCTATAGCAACGCTGATTGGAACTTCCGCAGACCAAAGGATTTCAAAAATACCTAGCCGCAAAATATTTCGGTCAACCGCTGGTAATCGATCCATGTCCCAACCCTGGGCATAGGTAGTGATCAATTCATCGATCTTGCGACGGTTTTCCGCAACGCCATTTACTAATTCTTTGGTGTAATCACGAATTGGACGAGCATCCGGACCTTCTTCAACCACATCTCGTGATTGCAGGGTCTGAAGAAGATCATTTCCCCGAATATCGCTTTCGTACAAAACATCTAGCGCTTGTTTTCGCGCCTTGCTACGAGCAGACACTAGCTAGCGCGACCCTGATATGACCCATCGCGTGTATCCACCATAACAACTTCGTCCTGCTTGATGAACAATGGGACTTGAATTTCGATTCCAGTTTCAACCGTTGCTGGCTTTGTACCACC
>JBIIQY010000039.1:0-6057 GCA_044341805.1 Candidatus Planktophila sp. | reverse complement strand
ACCATTGCACATAACCAATGAGTCCCTGACACAAAGCGATCACAAGAAAAATCTTCAACCGCTTTTTGGTGTGCTCAGATACTCCGCTCACGACAAAAAATCCAAAGGTAATTCCAAACAAAGCAATAACAACATCTGCGTGCAACCAAGCCATGGTGCGCAGATCAAGAGGCAATCGTGGCGCAGTTGCATCTCCGGCATGCGGACCAGAGCCTGTTACTAATGTGCCCAAAAAGAGAACGAGAAAAGAGACCGCTAAGTGGGCGGTAGCAATCTTCTTTACTAAAGGCGCAGCTTCTTGTTTTTCCAAACTCGTAAATCTTTGGGCTCGTAAGGAAGTTGCCCCAGCAATTAAAATAATTGATAGCAAGAAGTGAGCGGCAACAGTGGCTGGATGTAAACCAGTAAGCACGGTAATTCCACCAAGAATTCCCTGACCAAGAATTCCCAAGACTTGCCCCAGAGCAAGACCGCGCAAATCTTTTCTGCCTGCAGCAAGGACGCTAATAAGTACAGTGATTGCAGCTAAGACAAGAACAAAGGTAAGTAAACGATTTCCAAACTCGATCCAAACCTTGACCTGTTCTTCAACCTGGTATGGCTTTGGGGTATATGAACCGGGGGTGCACTCCGGCCAGGTCGGACAACCCAAACCCGAACCGGTCAATCGCACCGCTCCGCCGGTAACAACAATGGCGGCTTGGGCAAAGAGCAGAAAACCGCTTGCCGGGGATAAAACTCGACTCGCCCGTGCCTGCAATACGCCCATGCCCGTAGCCTATGACTCCGCCGACCCGCACGCTCCCGAGTGGCTGAACGTGTCGAATTACGACACAATACTGTTGTGAAAATAACCGCAGGACACCAGGTCGGGGATGACTCCCGTACCCGTGATCTTGTGGCCCGCTCAATTCTAGAAAATGGCCCTTCAACGGCTGCCGTACTGGGAGAGCGTTTAGGTCTGACACCGGCCGGAATCCGTCGGCATCTAGATCTTCTTGTGGCAGATGGAGTCCTTGAGGCACGTGAGCCTCGTTCTTCTTCTATTCGCGGACGTGGTCGTCCATCAAAGGTTTTTGTAATGTCAGATAAAGGCCGTGAAACCTTTGAGCATTCATATGACGACTTGGCTGTTGCTGCACTTAAGTTTATGTCAGCTCAATCTGGTGAACATCTTGTCAATGCATTCGCTCAATCACGCGCCGATGACATCGAACGAAAAGCAAGCGTTGCAGTGGCAAAACGCTCGCACAAAGTTGATGCGCTCGCAACATTTCTTACAGATCAAGGGTACGCAGCAAGTGTTACTGAAAAGCCAATGGGTCAAGAGTTATGTCAACACCACTGTCCAATTGCACATGTTGCTGCAGAGTTTCCGCAGCTGTGCGAAGCCGAAACAGAAGCTTTGTCTAAAGTTCTCGGAACACATGTTCAACGGTTAGCAACCATCGCTCATGGTGATGGCGTGTGTACAACTTTCATCCCCAACGCACAACCAGCAAGAAACCAAAGTTCACCAACAAACACAAGCAAGGGAAAGGTCCGTGCATGACAACAGCACATCCAGAACTCGAAGGCCTAGGCAACTACGAATACGGTTGGTCAGATAAGAGCACGGTTGGCGATAACGCTAAGCGTGGTCTCAACGAAGATGTTGTACGCGACATCTCATCGAAAAAGTCTGAACCACAGTGGATGCTCGATCTTCGCCTTAAGGGCCTTTCATTGTTTGACAAGAAGCCGATGCCAAATTGGGGATCTGACCTTTCAGGAATCTTCTTTGACACCATCAAGTACTTCGTGCGCTCAACTGAAAAGCAAGCAACTACTTGGGATGACCTACCTGATGAGATCAAAAATACTTATGATCGTTTAGGTATTCCAGAGGCTGAAAAGCAGCGCCTTGTGTCAGGTGTTGCTGCGCAGTACGAGTCAGAGGTTGTCTACCACTCGATCCGCGAAGATTTAGAAGCACAGGGAGTAATTTTCCTAGATACAGATAGCGCGCTGAAGCAGCACCCTGAATTATTCAAGGAGTACTTCGGCACAGTTATTCCAGTGGGCGATAACAAGTTCGCAGCACTCAACACAGCTGTGTGGTCCGGCGGCTCATTTATTTATGTTCCTAAGGGTGTACACGTTGATATTCCTTTACAGGCTTATTTCCGAATTAATACCGAGAACATGGGTCAGTTCGAGCGCACCTTGATCATTGCTGATGAAGATTCATACATTCACTACGTAGAAGGCTGTACAGCACCTATCTACAAGTCAGATTCACTTCACTCTGCAGTCGTTGAAATCATTGTTAAAAAGGGTGCGCGAGTTCGTTACACCACAATTCAAAACTGGTCTAACAATGTGTACAACTTGGTAACAAAGCGTGCAACATGTGCAGAAGGCGCAACTATGGAATGGGTCGATGGAAACATCGGTTCAAAGGTAACCATGAAGTACCCAGCGATCTTCTTGATGGGACCTCATGCAAAGGGCGAAACCTTGTCTCTTGCTTTTGCAGGTGAAGGCCAACACCAGGATTCAGGTGCGAAGATGGTTCACGCAGCTCCTTACACATCTTCTTCTGTAATCTCTAAATCAGTAGCACGTGGTGGAGGTCGTACTTCTTACCGTGGGCTGGTTCAGGTGCAAGAAGGTGCGCACCACTCTGCAAGCACAGTCAAGTGCGATGCTTTATTGGTTGACACAATTTCTCGTTCAGACACATATCCGTACGTTGATATTCGCGAAGATGATGTTTCGATGGGTCACGAAGCCACAGTGTCAAAGGTGAGCGATGATCAGTTGTTCTACCTCATGTCACGTGGACTTAACGAAGATGAAGCCATGGCCATGATCGTTCGTGGATTCATCGAGCCAATCGCACGCGAACTTCCAATGGAGTACGCCTTAGAGCTCAATCGCCTTATTGAGCTTCAGATGGAAGGTGCTGTCGGTTAATGTCAGTTTTAACTACTAATTACTTAACGCCGACGGGTCGTGAAGAGGCGTGGCGTTTTACGCCACTGAAACGTCTTCGTGGGCTTCATGATGGCGCAGCGGTTCAATCCGATCGTGAGTCATTGATTACAAAGGGTGCATTGCCAGCCGGAGTTACTTTTACTCGCGAAAACCTAGAGCCCCTATCTGCATCAGATGATGTCATTATCGAACGTGTCAGGGGAGCCGTTAGTTCGGTGGCACATCTTGCAATCGCAGCTAATGCTGAGATCGCAGAGCCGATCTTCTTGGGTCGTTCAGCCGGAGCACTAGACACCGCTGAATTCTCACGTGTTCGAATCTCACTTGGAACTCACGCAGTTGCAACCGTGATCGTTGAAAACACGACCGACACGGTTTTGGCGGAGGATCTCGAGATTTACTTGGCTCCAGGCTCAAATCTTAAATTTGTAACACTTCAGGAGTTTGAATCAAAGTCGGTTTACACAGCTCGCCACCACGCAATAATCGATAAGGATGCAACCTTTAAATCAATTACTGTCACAGTTGGTGGAGATGTTGTTCGAATTCTTCCTACGGTAGCTTTTAAGGCACCGGGTGCATCTGCAGATCTTTTGGGTGTTTACTTCGCAACTGCTGGCCAGTTCTTTGAACACCGTAACCATGTAGATCACGCAGTTCCTCACGCTAAATCAAATGTGAATTACAAAGGTGCGCTTGCAGGTAAAGATGCGCACACAGTCTGGATCGGTGATGTATTGATTCGCGCTGCTGCAGAAGGTACCGATACCTACGAACTTAATCGCAATCTCTTGCTATCAGATGGTGCACGTGCTGATTCAGTACCAAACCTAGAAATTGAGACAGGCGAGATAGTTGGCGCAGGACACGCAAGCACAACTGGTCGTTTTGATGATGAGCAGTTGTTCTATTTGATGTCACGCGGAATCGCCATGGCAGATGCTCGTCGTTTGGTAGTGCGAGGTTTCTTCAATGAGATCGTGACTGAAATCGGTAATGAAGAAGTTCAAAACCGAATCATGGATCGCATTGATAATGAACTTGAAAAGGCGGCTCGCAATGGCTGATTTAGCTTTAGACCAAATTGCACAGGGCAAGCCAGTTCGTATTGAAAAAGATGGCAAAACCATTTGCGTTGCACGCGTGGGGGATGAGGTATTTGCAGTCGCAGATACATGCACACACTCAGATGCATCACTGTCCGAGGGCGATGTCACAGGGTTCAAAATCGAATGCTGGTTACACGGAGCTGAATTTGATCTTCGCACCGGACAAGCGTTGACCCTTCCAGCAAACATTCCACTTGAAACCTATGCAGTATCAATCGACGGAAACGCCGTCACGGTAGAGATTTAGTAACGAGAGAAGAGAGAAAAAAATGAGCACACTAGAAATCCGTAACCTGCAGGTCTCTGTCAACACAGATGATGGAATGGTTGAAATCCTTAAGGGAGTAGATCTCACTATTAAGTCGGGTGAGACACACGCAATTATGGGACCTAATGGTTCTGGTAAATCAACTCTTGCTTACTCAATTGCTGGACACCCTAAGTACACAATCACAGGTGGATCAGTAACTCTAGATGGCGCAGATGTTCTGGACATGACAGTAGATGAGCGCGCTAAGGCTGGTCTGTTTCTTGCGATGCAATACCCAGTAGAAGTTCCGGGTGTATCTGTATCTAACTTCCTTCGTACTGCCGCAACTGCACTACGTGGCGAGGCTCCAAAGCTTCGTACCTGGGTGGGCGAAGTCAAGGATGCAATGGAAGCACTTAACATGGATCCTGCTTTTGCAACTCGTAACGTAAATGAAGGTTTCTCGGGTGGAGAAAAGAAGCGTCATGAAATCATGCAGCTAGAACTTCTTAAGCCAAAGATGGCAATTCTTGATGAAACAGATTCAGGTCTAGATGTTGATGCATTGCGCATTGTTTCTGAAGGCGTGAACCGTGCAAAGGCTGCAAATAACCTGGGAGTAATTCTCATTACTCACTACACTCGCATTTTGCGTTACATCCAACCTGACTTTGTACATGTGTTTGCTAATGGTCGCGTTGTGGAACAAGGCGGACCAGAGCTTGCTGAAAAGCTAGAAGCAAATGGTTACGCAGATTATGTGAGCAAGTAAGGACCAATGAGTTTCGACGTCCCGAAGGTACGCAAAGATTTTCCAATCTTTGAACGTACTATTCGTGATGGAAAAAAACTTGTATACCTAGATAGTGGGGCAACTAGTCAAAAGCCGTTGTCGGTTATTGATGCTGAAAGCAACTTCTACAAGTTCAATAATGCGGCAGTGCACCGTGGGGCGCATCAGTTAGCCGAAGAAGCAACAGATGCCTTTGAAGGTGCTCGTCTTAAAGTGGCCAACTTCCTGGGCGCGCAAGAGGAACAAATTATCTTCACAAAGAGCGCTACAGAGTCTTTGAACCTCATTGCATATGCCATGGGGAATGCAGAACCGGGTTCTCGTTTTGCACTGACATCATCCAATCGCATTGTTGTAACCGAGATGGAGCACCATGCAAACTTGATTCCTTGGCAACAATTGGCGGCTCGAACTGGAGCATCCCTGTCATGGTTTGAGGTAACGCCTGACGGTCGTTTAGACCTGTCTAACATTGATTCAGTTATTTCAGAGGGAACAAAAGTTGTTGCTTTGACGCACCAATCAAATGTTTTGGGAACGATCAATCCACTAGATGCAATTGTTAAGCGAGCACACGAAGTAGGCGCCGTAGTAGCACTTGATGCCTGCCAATCAGTGCCACATATGCCAATTGATGTTAAAAGTTTAGGTGTCGACTTCATTACTTTTTCTGGTCATAAGGCTGTTGGCCCTACTGGCGTAGGTGTCTTGTGGAGCTCTTTGCTTAATGAACTTCCGCCATTTTTGTTTGGTGGCTCAATGATTGAAACCGTGACAATGACATCGGCGACCTGGGCACCGGCTCCTCGCAAGTTTGAAGCTGGAGTTCCGAACATGGCACAGGCCGTTGGTTTGGGCGCAGCGATCGATTATTTGTCTGCGATCGGAATGAGTGAAATCTTTGAGCACGAAGTTGAATTAACTGG
>JBIIQY010000038.1:0-6160 GCA_044341805.1 Candidatus Planktophila sp. | reverse complement strand
CAAGACCATCAAGAACGATTGCAACTTGATTTGTTGGCTCGGGCAACGATGTAACTCGCGCAGTTAAAGCACCAAATGCCGAAGTACCTTCGTTGTCAAAAGTAAGGCTTACAAACCAAGCACTTCCCGCTTGAGGGTCCAAACCAGCTGACGCCTTAGAAATCTGACGTCCTAAAACTTCTGCGGGAGCCAAAATGTATTTTGTTCCGCCTGCGCGATCACATGCAACCAAGACTGCGGTCTCATCATCCACGCCGGTTCCCTGAAGATTTTCTGGCTTCGTGCAATCAAGAGCTGCAAACTTTGCATTTACTTCTGCGCTCACACCTGCAGCTGGCGTTGCTGCTGCATCGGGAGTTGCTGGAACTCCGGCACCAGATGCAAGCACCTGACGGAAACGAAGTTCTGCTGTCTGGCCCACTAAGTCAACTACTCGTCGACCAGTGTCACCTGGAACTGAAATTACGATTTGACGGTTCGTTCCGCTGCCTTGCGCAGTTACTTCTGATTCAACAACACCCAGAGAGTCAACACGCTGGCGGATAATTGAAACCGCCTGATCGATTGCCTCGCTTGTGACGCTTCCTTCTTCACCCGGAGCAATTCGAGGTTGCAGAGTGACCGATGTTCCGCCACGTAGATCCAAACCTAGCTGCAGACTCTTGGAATCTTGAAGGAAAACTAGGCTCACCATTGATACAAGGATGAGGCCAAGAATTGCCAAAGTACGTCCAGGACGTGAGCTGGTCTTCATTGGTTTAGTTGTTGTAGACATAGGCGCAGAGTCTAGAGGTCAGATGCGGGTAAGTCGAAAAGAGTGGAGATTTCCGCAGGTGGTGTTCGTCCTATATGACGCCAACCCTGAGCGGTGGCCACCCGTCCACGCGGGGTTCTGGCCATAAACCCATTGCGAACTAAAAACGGCTCCGCAACTGACTCTACGGTTTCAGTCTCTTCGCCAACAGCAATTGCCAATGTGGAAAGTCCTACTGGACCGCCGTTGAATCGCTCAATCAAGGCAACTAAAACAGAACGGTCCAATCGATCAAGACCGAGCTGATCGACTTCATACATCTCTAGGGCCAACTTCGCTTGACTCAAGGAAATAGTCGAAGAGCCCTGAACTTGTGCGTAATCTCGAACTCGACGCAATAGTCGATTAGCAATGCGAGGCGTCCCCCGAGATCTTCCCGCGACTTCTACAACTGCGTCCTTGTCAATTGAGATCTTCAATAGTTCGGCGCTTCGAGAAATAACATGCGCGATATCGCTTTCTTCATAAAAATCTAAATGTGCAGTAAAACCAAAGCGGTCACGAAGTGGACTTGGCAACAAGCCTGCTCGGGTCGTTGCGCCCACTAAAGTGAAATGTGGGAGTTGCAAAGGAATAGCGGTAGCACCAGGACCTTTTCCAACAATAACATCTACTCGAAAATCTTCCATCGCCAGATACAACAACTCTTCGGCCGGACGAGGCAATCTGTGAATCTCATCGAGGAAAAGAATTTCACCTTCAACCAAAGAGGAAAGAATCGCAGCTAAGTCACCTGCATGGGTAATTGCTGGACCACTTGTTATACGAATCGGAGCATTCATTTCGCTGGCAAGGATCAGTGCAAGAGTAGTTTTTCCCAAACCCGGTGGACCCGAAAGTAAAATATGATCGGCAGGAGAATTACGGTTTCGAGCTGCGGTAAGCAAGACGTCAATTTGCTCACGTACCCGATGTTGTCCGATGAAATCAGACAAAGACTTAGGTCGAAGTGCATGTTCTAGCGCAGACTCTTCGCTCTTTATCTGAGGCGCAACTAAGCGATCATCAGCCACGAGAACTCTTTCCACTTGCAAGGGTGCGCTTTAACAACTCACTTAATTCAACACCAGATGGATCTACCCCATCGCTTTGTAGATCGGTGATGACGGCAGAAATTGCGTTGTCGGATTCTTTTGGCGAAAACCCAAGTGAAACCAAAGCGCTGGATAACTGCTCTCGCCACGCTGGTTGATGTCCTTTGTACAGCTGGGCATGCGACAGATCACTCAACTTACCTTTGAGTTCCAGGATCATTCTTTGTGCGCCTTTTCGACCAATTCCTGGAACCTTTTCAATCGCACCTATATCTTCTTGGGATATTGCTCGACTTAAATCCTCTGGAGTAAGCGCCCCAAGAATAGAAAGGGCAACCTTTGGACCAATACCCGACACTGTTTGTACTAACTCAAACAAACTGCGCGATTCCTCATTAACGAAGCCGAAAAGAGTGAGCGAGTCTTCACGAACGACTAGTGAGGTAAAAAGTTGTATCTGTGAGCCTAGTGAAACTTGAGTTGTAGTTGCTGGTGTAACCAAAACACTAAGACCAAATCCACCAACTTCAACGACCAATCGATCGCTGTGAATCGAACGCACCGTTCCGCTAAGTAAAGAGATCATCGGCTTCTCAACTTCTTGATGCGCGATTGTTCTGCCGCTACAGCTTGTGCCAAACGAGTTGTCCCGCCGCCTCGCCAGATGTTACAAATCGCAAGTGCCAGGGCATCAGTTGCATCGACCGGTTTTGGAATTGAATCTAAATTAAGAACTTTCTGGACCATCATGGCAACTTGAGCTTTATTAGCGCGACCATTACCTGTAACCGAAGCCTTTACTTCAGATGGCGTGTGCATCATCACCGGAATACCGGCTTTAGCCGCTAGTAGTAATGCCACACCGGCAGCTTGTCCTGTCCCCATAACAGTTCGAACATTGTGCTGAGAAAAAACTCTTTCAACCGCCACAACATCTGGCTTCCATAGATTTATCCACTGCGATAACTGTTGATCCAAATCCAAAAGCCGCTGTTCCAAAGGTGCATCTACAGGAGTCAGGATTACACCTACTTCAACAAGTGACAGGGGTGAACCCACGGCACCATCAATAATGCCCACGCCGCAACGAGTTAAACCTGGGTCAACACCCAAAACTCTCATTGCCGCCCTCTTGCTTTCTCTGCTGTCTCAGTGTGCCAAAGTTAAAGCCTAAGGTGATTGCTCCAGGCTCTATTCGAGGCTCGCCATAACTTCGTCAGAAACATCAAAATTACTGTAAACATTCTGCACATCATCGAGTTCTTCGATCGCATCGATTAACTCAAAAACCTTCTTCGCTGCATCTGCGTCCAGTGGGATAGACATCGAAGGAAGGAATGAAGAATCAGCTGATTCGTAATCAATACCGGCGCTTTGCAAAGCGGTTCGAACCGGAACTAAATCAACAGGTTCACTCACAATTTCAAAGGCTTCACCTAGATCGTTAACTTCTTCAGCGCCAGCTTCAAGGACTGCTTCTAGAATTGAATCCTCGGTCAGCGTTCCATCCTTCTTGACGATAACAACGCCTTTGCGATTAAACAGATATGAAACAGATCCAAGATCTGCCATCGAACCACCATTTCGAGTGACCGCGACTTTAACTTCAGAAGCCGAACGATTTCGATTATCGGATAAACATTCGATCATGATGGCTACACCGTTTGGACCATAACCCTCGTACATGATGGTGATCCAGTCCTTCGCGCCTGCTTCTAGTCCTGCGCCACGCTTGATTGCTCGATCAATGTTGTCAGCTGGCATCGATGATTTCTTAGCTTTGGCGACGGCATCAAACAAAGTTGGATTGCCATCCATATCGGCGCCACCATTTCGCGCAGCAACTTCAATTGCACGAATTTGCTTTGCGAAAACTTTTGCACGACGACTATCGATAATCGCCTTCTTATGCTTAGTCGTAGCCCACTTGGAATGGCCTGACATGGCTTCACCTCACCTAGCTAAAGATCAAACTTATAATTATTAGGTTACTTTACCTTCTGAAGTGCTGGGCGGGCTACCTGCTCAATGAAATACCGATGTATTCGATTATCGCCGGTAATTTCAGGGTGGAAAGATGTTGCTAAAGCCGTTTTCGAGCGAACGGCAACTGGGTGCGTATCAACAGATGCAAGAACCTGAACTGAGTCAGATACCTTTTCAACCCAAGGTGCGCGAATGAATACTGCGCGGATCAGTTCATCTGATCCATCGTCAAATGAGATATCTGATTCGAAGGAATCTACTTGTCGTCCGAAAGCATTCCTACGAACGGTGATGTCTAAACCACCAAAGCTTTTTTGACCTTCTTTTGCATCAAGAATTTGATCGGCCAACAAAATCATTCCAGCACAGGATCCATAGACTGGCATTCCGTTGTTTATCTTGTTCTTAATCAGATCGAAGATGCCAAATACTTCTGCTAACTGAGCGATAGTTGTTGATTCTCCCCCGGGTAAAACCAAAGCATCAATGCTTTCGATCTCACTTGCACGTCGAACGCCGATCGCTTCTACTTCACAAGAACGTAAAGCCGCGATGTGTTCACGCACATCACCTTGTAGAGCTAATACGCCAACCTTCATTGAACGTGAAATTACCAACCACGTTCTGAAAGGCGGTGTGGCGCTGGTAGATCAGCAACATTGATACCAACCATTGCTTCACCAAGACCACGAGATGCATCAGCAACAACCTTTGGATCATCCCAGAAAGTGGTCGCCTTAACGCATGCAGCTGCGCGTTGTGCTGGGTTTCCAGATTTGAAAATTCCTGAACCGATAAAGACACCATCTGCGCCCATGCTCATCATCAACGCAGCATCGGCTGGAGTTGCAATACCTCCAGCTGTGAAAAGAACTACTGGAAGTTTTCCAGTTTGTGCAACTTCCTTCACCAAGTCGTATGGAGCTTGAAGTTCTTTAGCTGCAACATAAAGCTCATCTTCACGAAGTGATGAGAGTCTACGAATTTCACCACCGATCATTCGCATGTGTTGCATTGCGTTTGAAACATCACCAGTGCCGGCCTCGCCCTTGGAGCGAATCATTGCCGCGCCCTCATTAATGCGGCGAAGTGCTTCGCCCAAGTTAGTCGCACCACACACAAATGGAACTGTGAAATCAAACTTATCAATATGGTTTACATAGTCTGCCGGAGTCAAAACTTCTGACTCATCGATGTAATCAACACCTAACGATTCAAGAACGCGAGCCTCGACGAAATGTCCGATACGAGCCTTTGCCATCACGGGAATTGAAACCGCTGCCTGGATTTTCTCGATCATGTCAGGATCAGACATACGAGCTACTCCACCTTGAGCACGGATATCTGCAGGTACGCGCTCCAGCGCCATAACTGCAACTGCGCCAGCATCTTCAGCAATCTTTGCTTGTTCGGCGTTTACGACATCCATGATGACGCCGCCCTTGAGCATCTCCGCCATTCCGCGCTTTACGCGACCGGTGCCAGTTACTTCAGCCATGATTTAGTACTCCGCTTCAATCGAAAGATAGAGCCCAATCCTACTTCGTCTTTTCAATAGCGCGAGACGTAAATTCAGGCTCGCGGTCAGTCAAAGCGACCCAAACTTGGCCCGGATCAAAGTTCATGACGGTGCCATCACTCAATGAATAGGTCGTCCCTGAATTGGCGGTGGGTCTATTCCACGTCGTTACAAAGCGCTCTCCATTGCGAAATACATAGGCCTTACCTGTACCTACGGTCTCCGACAATGGTGTGACTCCACCAAATTTGTCGCCATATTCTGAAGGCGAAATTTTCACCATTTGAATAACGAAGGTTGTAGGTCCAAGGACAACGCCACTGTCAGCAAGATTCAATTTCTCATTATGCGAAAGAAACCAGCGGGATTCTTCAACTGACCATTCTGCTGAATACGTTGCCGCCGGCCATCTCACTTCAACCTTTTGAGTTGGAGTTCCACCCTCTTGCAGTTCTCCAAAAACAAAACCAACATTCTTTGCAGAATCAACTTTGAGATTATCGTCAATGACTTTCTGCATCAACAAATCTGCTCTAAGAACCATCGCAAAAGGTTGATTGCGTGCTGGGTCGGTTGTATAGATCGTTGGACTTTGCCGTTGTGCGCCTAAATCTTGAAGATTTGCCGCAGCTATCACCGGAAGAAGTTTGCGCTGCGCCCCACTATAAGCAAAAGCGACTCGACCAAACTGACTCAAGATGTCGATATCAGAGATTCGTGCACTGCGAACAGGACCGACTCTTTGTGGGATAACTGTCGAAAAAATCGCCGCCAATCTAGTGAGGCCGCCCTCTACTTGTTCAATGT
>JBIIQY010000037.1:0-6286 GCA_044341805.1 Candidatus Planktophila sp. | reverse complement strand
CGTTGCGCCACCATATTGATTGGGCGATTCAAGCCGTGCTTGGAACTTTGGTTAAACCAACATGGACATCGCAGCCATTGATTCCAGGTTCATACCGAACTCAAATCGAATTCCGCGATCGCCAAGGCGCAGCTGCCGAACTAGCAAGCTCATTACGCAGTTGGCATTATTTAAACTTTGAAATTATTGAAAACACTGACAATGGCGGCGAGTTGTTTAGGTGCACTCCAGAACTAGGAATCCATCGCGCACTTGTAGATCAAACAGGTGCGGTCATCCTTACTGAAAATCAACTGAACGCAGCACTAAAAAACACCTTGGATGAAGAAAGTATTCGAGAAGCAATTGCGGCTCTATTGGGAAGTGCTTGGGAGTCAGAACTTGATCGTTTTAGGAGTGTTGACCTTCAAGAGATCGCTCACCTTCGTGCAATCTAGCCGTAAGATATAGACATGACTCAACTTAATGAAAGCCCAATCATCACCGTAGAACGCCGCAAAGCTGTAACAATTATTGTTGCTGCTGTCATCATGTCACTTGCAATTGGTGGCGGATTAATGCAGGTTGGTTCTGGTTTTGCTTCACGTAGCAGTGATGGAATTACTGTTACGGGATCTGCCAAGACAACAGCAACTGCTGATAACGCGGTGTGGGTCTTGAATGTAAGTTTGTCTTCACCGACTGTTGCAACTGCGGTCAATAAGGTTGACGCCGACGTTGCAGCTCTTTCACAGTATTTAACTAAAGGTGGCATCCCTGCTGAGGCATTAACGCTTGGCGCAGTGGCAACTTTTGCAAACGAAGAGTTTGTTAATGGAAATACAACCGGGCGAATTCTTTCCTATCGTGCAACCCGCGAAGTAACTGTGCGATCAACTGATGTGCAACTAGTGGCGAAGTTAAGCCAAGGAATCGGATCACTTTTAGCAACTGGTATTAATGCAAATAATTATGGACCTCAGTACTACATCTCAAATCTTCCAGAGCTTCGCCCACAATTAATGGCAGAGGCGATGAAGGATGCAAAGGTACGCGCAGAGGCTTTAACTAAGGCTGTTGGCGGAAATATTGGTTCTCTTGTCAATGTAAAGGCTGGTCCAATTCAGATCACAACCCCTGATTCCACCATGACCGCTGATTACGGTGCTTATGACACAACAACAATTGAAAAGACAGTAACAGCTACAGTTTCTGTAACTTTCAAGAGTTAATTGGTAGTTCGGCCCTGCGAAACTCGGCCGGAAACTAACCACACAAGAACACTGTGTGCGGCTACAGCTACCTTTGCAGATGGTGCGGCAATGACTGGTTCATAGGTTTCCATCTTTTGTGATGCGTCAAAAATACATCTAAAGGCTTCACCCCAACTTGTATCAGGCAAGGTGAAGACAGTTTCTTCCGTCGATGAATTAAGCATCAATAAAAGCGCCTTATTTGTATCTGCTTCGATGAACACGGTGATACTTCGTTTTTCTTCATCTCGCCAATGATCATCGCTCATCTCGTTGCCGCCTAGGGAAAACCAAGCAATATCTTTTCTATTTGTGCCTTTATCGACTGCGCCGGTAAAGAACTCTGATGCAACATCTGCCAAGTAGGAATCACGAATCTCGGCAAGGGATTTAACGGTGCTCAAAATGTCTTGTTGTTCAGCTGTTAAATTCCATGGCAGCGCCCAACCACCACTAAATGATGCCTCGCCATGTTGTGTGCCATCGAGCGGTAGCGAATAAGCGTTGTTAGAACCATTTTGTGTTCTGCTGACTTCATCGCCCATATTGAGCATCGGTACACCTGATGAAAGCATTAAAGTTGCAAGCAAAGATTTCTTTAGGCGAAGTCGAATCTCTTGAATACCTGGATCATCACTTTCGCCTTCATGACCAACATTCCACGAACGATTGGAATCATTTCCGTCAGCATTGTTTTCAAGGTTCGGCAAATTGTGCTTCTCGTTGTAAGTGACCATGTCATGGATCGTGAAACCATCATGGGCTGCAACAAAGTTAATTGACGATGTTGGACCGCGGTAATGAAAGATATTGCTAGAGCCACTGATGCTGGATGCGATATCTGAAACACCTTCACCGTATCCACGAGCCAAGTCGCCCAGCCAGAATTGGCGAACCGAGTCTCGGTAAGCGTCATTCCATTCGCGCCATGGATGCGGGAAATCTCCCAATGAATACCGTGTGACATCCCACGGTTCTGCAATCATTTTGAAGTTTCGAAGAACAGAATCAGCGCCAATTGCTGCCATCAGTGATGAATTAAATGCGCTATCACTTGTGTACAACGCAGTAGTGAGATCAAAGCGGAAACCATCTACGCCAATCACTTCAATCCACCAACGCAGCGAATCAATGATTTGGCGCACCGAATGCGGTTTGCTTGCTGCAAACGTGTTTCCACACCCGGTTACATCTACATACTTTCCATTTGAATCTTGTCGGTAATAGGCATGTCCATCAATGCCTTTGTAAGAAAGCGTTGGGCCAGCAACCCCACCTTCAGCGGTGTGGTTGTAGACAACATCCAAAATTACTTCGATACCGGCAGCGTGTAACTGATCAACCGACCATTGAATTTCAGCAATTGGGTCGGCAGTCGATGCATACTCTTTATGGGGGGCGGTAAAAAGTAACGAGTTATATCCCCAATGATTCTTGCGACCACGGCTATGAATAACTGGCTCGGTAATTGATTGCGCAATCGGCAGCAGCTCTAAGGCTGTAACGCCAATTGATTTCAAATGTGCAATCGTGCTTGGGTGACCAAGGGCTTTGTAGCTTCCCCGCTCATGTTCTGGAATCTCGTGATTAAAAGCGGTTAAGCCTTTTACATGTGCTTCATAAACAATTGTCTTGGCCCAAGGAACAAGCGGGCGATTGATTGGACGAATTCCATGATCTGTTACAACTGAATACGGAACCTTGCCCGCGCTGTCACGTAAATCTTTTTCGGCCAGATCTCCGTTGCCAGAAGCATCGACTGAAACGTGACTATAAATTTCTGGCGAATAAACGACATCGCCATCGATCACATGTGCGTAAGGATCGAGCAAAAGTTTTGCTTCGTTGAAACGCATTCCGTATTCAGGAATCCAGGGACCATAAACGCGGTATCCATATCGTTGGCCTGGTCGAACTCCGGCAAGGTAACCATGCCAAATAGGTCCATTGCGGTGAGACATGGCATATCGAGTTTCGACGAACTTGCCGTTAACCTCATTGAAAAGGCAAAGCTCAACGGCATCGGCGGCGTTGCTCCAGATCGCAAAGTTGGTCCCGCCATCCGTGACAGTTGCACCAAGGGTTCGTGGATCTGCAGGAAGCATGGTGGGTATCTTGCCGTGGATAGGGGCAAAAGGTGGGGGTTTTGCGAGTGTGATTGAAGTAGCCAATTGGGGTTACTCACCAGTAACCTTTGGGTATGAAAATTGCCGTTTGCGTAAAGCAGGTCCCAGATTCATGGGCTGAAAAGAAAATGGTCAACGGAATTCTGGACCGTGAAAATGTTGATGCAGTTCTGAACGATCTTGATGAATACGCAGTTGAAGAAGCGCTGCGCATTGCAGAAGCACATGGCGGCAACGAAGAAGGTGGACCCAACACGGTAACGGTTATTTCAATGGGACCAGAGCGCGCAACAGAGGCGGTTCGAAAAGCATTATCAATGGGTGCAAATGATGCAATTTTGATCACCGATGCAAAGCTTGCAGGTGCAGATGCGCTCGCAACATCGGCTGTACTTGCTGCGGTAATTGAAAAAGGTGGATTTGATCTAGTCATTTGTGGAACCGAATCAACGGATGCGCGTATGAGCGTTGTTCCTGCCATGCTTGCCGAACGACTAGATGCCGCACAGTTAACTTTTGCATCAAAGGTCGAAGTAGATCCAGCAGGTAAAAAAGTTTCCATTACCCGTGTGACCGAAGCAGGCGTTGATGAGATGCATGCACAGTTCCCATGCGTGATTTCAGTTGTCGAAAAGATTAATGAACCGCGCTATCCATCCTTTAAGGGAATTATGGCGGCTAAGAAAAAGGTAATCGATAGCAGAGATCTGGCAGCGGTTGGTGTAACTGTTGATTCAGCATGGTCATTGGTTGCAGATTCTTCTCCGCGCCCACCTCGTGCAGCTGGAATCAAAGTCACTGATGACAACGCCGCAGATCAAATGGTTTCATTCCTAGCAGAAAAGAAGTTGATATGAGCAATGTATTGATTTTGGCTGACTTTATTAGTTCAAAAGCCACAAAGACCAATGCAGAGTTAGCAACAGCAGCGGCCCGTATTGGTGAAGTTACTGCTGTTGTTTTAGCCCCTGCCGGAAAAGGTGCGGCAATGGCTGCCGACATCAACAAGGGTCCTGTATCCAAAATTGTTGTTGTCGAATCAGATGCTTTTGTAAACAACGGTGTAGCAGCAGCTGCAGATGTTTTAGCTCAAATTATTGCTGCGCAATCACCTGCTGCAGTCTTGATTGCATCTCATGCTTTCGGCAAAGAAGTTGCCGCGCGCACAGCAATTAAAAGCGGCTCTGGAATCATCACTGATGCAGTTAATGTATCGGCCGATGTAACTGCCACTCAGTTGGTTTTTGGTGGATCTACAACGGTTCATTCAAAAGTTTCACACGGAACGCCGATTATCACAGTTCGCCCTAATTCAATTGATGCAAATGTTGCGGCTGCAACACCTGCAGTTGAAACTTTGTCACTTCAGGTTTCTGATTCATCAAAGAAAGCAACAGTTACATCAACACAACCTCCAGTTCAGGGTGGACGTCCAGAATTAACTGAAGCAAACATCGTTGTATCGGGTGGTCGCGGAACAAACGGAGACTTCTCTGCTGTCGAAGGTTTTGCAGATTCACTGGGAGCAGCAGTTGGTGCATCACGCGCTGCAACTGATGCAGGCTGGTACCCACATTCATATCAAGTAGGACAAACTGGAAAAACCGTTAGCCCACAGCTTTACGTTGCGTGTGGAATTTCAGGTGCGATCCAGCACCGCGCAGGAATGCAGACAAGTAAGACCATCGTTGTAATCAATAAAGACCCTGAAGCGCCACTGTTTGAAATCGCAGATTTCGGCGTAGTCGGGGACTTGTTTGCCGTTCTACCTAAGGCAACGGAAGGCGTTAAAGCCCACAAGTCATAGACTTAGGCCCGTGCATTCAATCTATGTAGACCATGCAGCAACGACACCATTGTCGCCTGCTGCTTTTAAGGCGATTACTTCTCAACTTCAAGAACTAGGTAATCCTTCAAGTCTTCATACTCATGGACGTGCAACTCGCAAATCTTTAGAGGATGCACGTGAAGCTATTGCCCGTGAAGTTGGATGCCTGGCATCTGAAGTAATTTTCACCGCATCCGGCACTGAGGCAAACAACATCGCGCTTAAGGGCTTGTGGTGGAATGGAAAAGCACACGGCAAAAAAGTAGTTGTAATTTCGGCAATCGAACACCACGCAATTTTGGATCCTGCGCATTGGTTGGAAACACATGAAGGTGCCGAAGTAATTCTTGTCCCAGTAAATGTGCATGGCGTCATCGAGCTAGAGTTTTTGAAGGATCTAATCGCTCAACGCGGCCACGAAATCGCAGTCATTTCAATTATGCATTCCAATAATGAAACTGGCGTAGTTCAACCAATTCGTGAAGTTGTCACAATGGCTGGGGATATTCCGGTTCATACCGATGCAGTCCAAAGTTTCAAAAAAGTTCCGCTGTCTTATAAAGATCTTGGTGTAACCGCTTTGACTTTGAGCGCGCACAAAGTTGGCGGCCCACTAGGAATTGGCGCATTAATTTTGCGTCGCGCCTACGAAATTCCAGCCTTATTACATGGCGGGGGACAAGAGCGAGAAATTCGAAGCGGAACATTAAACGCACCAAGCATCGTTGCGTTTTCTGCGGCGGCAACCGAACATTACCCAAGTTCAGATGTGCAAACCCTGCGGGATAATTTCATCAGCACCTTACATGCGGTGATTCCAGATGCCTATGTCAATGGAGAAGCCAGCCAACGTTTACCGGGCATAGTTAACGTGACCTTTCCAGGTACACAAAGCGATACCTTGTTATTGCTTCTAGACAATGCTCATGTGTCCGCATCAACTGGTTCTGCTTGCAGCGCCGGTGTTCATGAGGCAAGTCATGTATTACTTGCAATGGGCCACACCGAAGAAAGTGCACAATCATCCCTTCGCTTCTCTTTTGGGGCCGCTTCTACGCAGGCAGATGTCGATTATGTAATGTCAGTGCTGCCAGGTGTAA
>JBIIQY010000036.1:0-6373 GCA_044341805.1 Candidatus Planktophila sp. | reverse complement strand
GCCCTGATGTAACAACACGACTTCGTCCATCCTTCTTCCCATTTACCGAGCCAAGTGCTGAAGTAGATATCTTCTTCAACAACCGATGGATCGAATGGGGCGGTTGCGGGATGGTTAATCCAAAGGTTCTCGCAACCTGTGGTATCGACACCGATGTTTACAGTGGGTTTGCTTTTGGAATGGGTCTGGAACGCACACTTATGGTTCGCCATGGAATCACTGATATGCACGACATTGTTGAAGGCGATTTGCGTTTCACGCGTCAGTTTGGAGTTGGTCTGTAATGCGCGCTCCTTTATCGTGGATCAAAGAGTTTGTAGATATTCCGGCTTCTGTTACAGCTGAACAAATCTCGGATGGGCTCATTCGGGTTGGTTTTGAAGTAGAAGAAATCATCAAGCAGGGTGCTGATTTAAGGGGACCATTGAAGTTTGCAAAGGTCTTATCGATTGAAGAAATCACCGAATTCAAAAAGCCCATTCGCTACGTTGGTCTTGATTGTGGCGAAGGCGAAACACGTTACGTTATTTGCGGCGCAACAAATTTTGCAGTGGGGGATTTAGTTGTTGCTGCCCTTCCTGGTGCGCTTCTTCCGGGCGATTTCAAAATTGGTGCACGTGAGACTTACGGTAAAACCTCAAACGGCATGATTTGTTCAGCCCGAGAACTCGGGATTAGTGATGACCACGAAGGCATTATGGTGTTTGCAGAAAGTGAAGTCACCATCGGTGCTGATGCAATTGATGCCTTACAGATCAATGATGTGATCTTTGATGTAGCGGTTAATCCTGATCGTGGTTACGCCTTAAGTATTCGTGGAATAGCTCGCGAGGTAGCAGGCTCATTAGGTTTAAAGTTCACAGATCCAGTTGATGCATTACGCACCTTGAAATTTGAGGACACAGGTAAAGGCGTGAGTGCAAAAATTGCAGATGAATCAACGGCTTCTGTATTTTATCTTCGTACGCTTTCAAATTTTGATCAAAAAGCAACAACTCCGATTTGGATGCGCCGCCGTATTGAAAAAATGGGAATGCGCTCTATTTCCTTAGTTGTTGATGTAACAAATTATGTAATGCTCGAACTTGGACAGCCGCTGCACGCTTTTGATAGAGCAAAGATCAAGGGCGGACTAACGATCAAGCGCGCAGGTAAGGCGCAAAAGTTCAAAACTTTGGATGGGGTAGAGCGCACATTAGATCCTGATGATTTGATGGTGTGTGATGATGAACAACCTCTGGCGCTAGCTGGAACAATGGGCGGTCTGTCATCTGAGATTACTGAGACAACCACAGAGATCGCCTTAGAAGCGGTTCACTTCTGTGAGGTATGCATTGCTAAGAATTCTCGTCGCCACAAACTCTCTTCCGAGGCGTCACGTCGTTTAGAACGAAGTGTTGATCCCTCATTAGCTGAATTCGCATCAGCGCGTTTCGTACAACTTCTTACGGCACATAGTTCAGCCAAGCATGTGGCAACAGTTGTCGATGGGGAACCGATCTATGCGCCTTTGGTAACTATTGATCCTTCCTATGTTTCAAAAACCCTGGGCTTTGATGTGCCACCGGCAAAGGCTGCCGAACTTCTACGTGTAATTGGTTGCGATGTAGATGAGAAAAACTTCACCATTGATCCACCATCGTGGCGTGCAGATTTACTGACGGCAGCGGATTTCACGGAAGAAGTAGCCCGCATGATCGGCTACGACAAGATCCCATCAATTTTGCCTCAGCGTCCATTACATGCATCTTTGACTGCAAATCAGAAGCGCCGACGTGCAGTTGCAACAATGCTTGCCAGTCGCGGTTTAGCCGAAGTTCAAACCTTCCCATTTACTAATCAAGCAACGATAGATTCCATGGGGTTTGTCGGAGAACGAGCTTCAACCTACAAGGTTGCAAACCCTATGTCTGAAGAGTTTCCATTAATGCGTGTTCATCTAGTACCGGGTCTGATTGAAGTTGCTCAACGAAACATCAGTCGTGGAGCCAAGGATTTCGCAATCTTTGAGATGGGCTCAATCTTTCGTAGTTCGCAGAAGTTAGTACCTGCAATTTCTCCTGATTTATCAAAGCGTCCTAATCAAAAGATTGTTGATGAAATCTTTGCCAGCGTACCGACACAGGGATATCACGTTGCTGGCCTGCTTGTTGGAAAGACCGAAAATGAAAATTGGCAAGGGAAATCGCGCGCCTATAACTGGCAAGATGCGATCGCCTATGCTCAAGATGTATTGCAGTTGTGTAATCTTGAATGGAGCGTTGCTCGTTCTGATCTAGCACCATGGCATCCAGGACGTTGCGCAGAATTAATCGTTAACGGTAAAGCGGTTGCACATGCGGGAGAACTACATCCGCGCATCGTTGCCGCCTACGGTCTACCCGAACGCTCCGTGGCATTTGCGGTAGCGCTTAGTGCTCTTCCGGATTCAGCATTAGTTCGTCCAACAACGGTGGGGACCATGCCTGCCGCGGTTCAAGATGTTGCTTTGATTGTTGATACAACTGTGAGCGCTGCCGATCTTGAAGCAGCTTTACGTGAAGGTGCCGGAGACTTACTTGAATCCATCACCCTTTTTGATCGCTACGACAAGATCGGTGATGGCAAAGTTTCATTGGCCTTCACCTTGGTATTCCGCGCCTCTGATCGGACTCTCACGGGCGAAGAGGTTTCAGCTATGCGTGAATCCGCGACGGCGATAGCCACGGCTAAGTGTGGAGCAGTGGTTCGTACCGCATAATTATGCATAAGATTGCATAAATATAGATTATCCCTTACGCTGGGTCCATGAAAACAGCGGTCATTGGTGCAAGCGGATATGCAGGCGGAGAGTTACTTAGACTTTTGGCGACGCATCCAGTCTTTGAAGTTACGGTAGTCAGCGCATATTCGAATGCAGGGGAGCAGGTCACTTCTGTTCACCCACAACTCCAAAGTTATGCAGGACGTGTATTTGTTACCGCAGATTCAATTGATTTTTCAACAATCGACTTAGTTTTTCTGGCCTTGCCACATGGTGAATCCGCAGCGCTGATTGCAAAGATACCTGCAGCTGTAAAAATTGTTGATCTTGGTGCGGATTACAGATTAGAAGATCCTGTGCAATGGGAAAAGTATTACGGCGGAAAGCATGCGGGTTCCTGGGTTTATGGTTTGCCAGAGCTTGCTGCGGGTCAGCGAGAGGCGATCAAAAAAGAGAGCAAGGTGGCCAACCCTGGTTGCTATGCAACATCAATTTCTTTAGGAATTGCACCAGCGCTCTCTGTAATTGATTGCTCAGATATCGTTGTTGTTGCGGCTTCAGGTACAACTGGAGCGGGAAGAAGTGCGAAAATCAATTTGATTGGTAGCGAAGTTATGAATTCTTTGACCTCCTACAAGTTCGGTGGAGTGCATCAGCACACTCCTGAAATTGAACAAGCCTTGTCAGCAGTTGCGCAGAAAGAGGCGAGAGTATCTTTTACACCGATTCTTGCTCCAATGCCTCGTGGAATCCTTTCAACAATTACAGCAAAGCTCGTTAAACCCATCAGTTCGGAACAGGCGCACAATCTATTTTCGAAGCACTATGCACAAGAATTCTTTATCGATCTTTTGCCACAAGGACAGATGCCAAAGACCAGTGCTGTTAGTGGAAGTAACAAAGTGCAAATTCAGGTTGCCGTGGATGGACACACAAATCGTTTAGTTGTTTCAGTTGCTATCGACAACCTTGGCAAAGGTGCCGCTGGCCAAGCAATTCAAAATGCCAATCTGATCTGTGGCCTTTCAGAGTTGAGCGGACTAGCACTTGATGGTGTTGGCGCATGAAACTTCCACAAGGCTTTAGATCAGCATCGATCGCTGCAGGATTAAAAAGCTCCGGTGCCCTGGATTTAACCTTGATCCACAATCAAGGCCCACTCTTCATGGGTGCTGCGGTTTTTACCTCAAATAAAGTGGTTGCTGCGCCAGTTATTTGGTCACGCCAAGTGGCTAAAGGTGGAACTGTACGAGCGGTAGTGCTTAACAGTGGTGGAGCTAATGCATGCACTGGTCCACAAGGTTTTGCCGATACACATAAGACGGCGGAGCATGTTGGTCAATTACTCAAAATCTCATCTGGCGAAGTGATCATTTGTTCAACGGGACTAATCGGTGAGCTCCTGCCGATGGAAAAGATTTTGTCTGGACTAGAGGCAATCGCACCAGTCCTCAGTAGCGATGGTTTGGAAACTAGCGCTCGAGCAATCATGACAACTGATTCTGTTCCCAAGATTGCGACAGCAACGATTAATGGAGCCGAATTTGCCGCAATAGCAAAGGGTGCCGGCATGTTAGCTCCTGCTCTTGCAACGATGTTATCCGTTGTTATGACTGATGCAGTCGTTTCAGATAACGCTCAAGAGATCTTTCAACGTGTTGCCGATCGAACGTATAACCGAATAGATTCTGATGGTTGCACATCGACAAATGACACCGTGCTTTTTATGTCATCTGGTGCAAGTACTGTAAGTATTTCTGATTCCGATCTTGAAGCCACGCTAATGAAGGTTTGCGGTTTATTAGCTGACCAATTAATTGCCGATGCAGAAGGTTCAACCAAGACAGTAGCAATCAAAGTTGTTAACGCTGCTTCTGAAAAAGATGCCGTCGAGGTCGGTCGCGCCTGTGCACGCAACAATTTATTAAAAGCTGCAATTTTTGGCGGGGATCCAAACTGGGGTCGAGTCTTAGCGGCAGCTGGCACGGCTGATGCATATATTGATCCTCTAACTATTGATGTCAAGCTCAATGGAGTACAGGTGTGCACGAACAGTGCACCGGATGCCGATAAATCAACCGTCAATTTTGCTGCCCGTCTTGTTGAGATCGAAATAGATCTAAAGGTCGGGTCTTCGACAGCAACGATTCTGACTAATGATCTCTCGCACGATTACGTTCATGAAAATTCGGCGTATTCATCATGATCGTTGTTAAGTTCGGTGGGCACGCGATGAAGGATGAGAATGGCAATTTTGCTAAAGCCATCTCTGCCGCCCTTGCGACGGGTGAAAAGGTCGTAGTAGTACACGGCGGTGGACCACAAATCGATGCGGCCCTGAAAGCCCAGCACATCACAAGTGATTGGATTGGTGGGTTCCGAGTCACCACCCAGGAAATTTTTGATGTGGTTGAAGAGGTTTTGGTAAATCAGGTTGGTCATGAAGTTGCGACAACTTTGAGCAAATCGGGCATCAAAGCTCAAGCGATTTCTGCACGTGCCTTGCCAACGGTTGTTGCAAAGCGCCGCACTACATTAATCGATGGAACCCCAGCGGATCTTGGTTTCGTTGGAGAAGTGCAGTCTGTAAATCCTGCCCAACTTTTAGAGTTGATTGACAATGGATTTGTACCAGTTGTAGCTCCGGTTTCATCAGATGCTGATCTAGCAACCGGGTTAAATGTTAACGCCGATTTTGCCGCCGCTGCTATTGCCGCAGCCTTGGGTGCATCACAACTAATTGTGATGACCGATGTCGCTGGGATTTACCGCAATTGGCCCGATAAGAGCTCGTTGATTGATTCTATTTCTGCATATGAGCTTGAAGCGATCAAAGCTGGTTTTGCCGAAGGTATGGCACCAAAGGTTCAAGCCGCACTCGATGCATTGTCATTCGGTGCTCAAGCAGTTCGAATTATTGATGGTACAGATCCCGATAGCTTTGCATCAGCACTTGCTGGTACAGGCGGAACCTTGGTGGTTGCATGACAAACAAGACGATGATCAACCGTTGGAGTAATGCGGTTCAGAACAACTATGGATCGCCATCGATTGCGCTAGTAAAAGGCAAGGGCATAGTTGTTACCGATGCTGATGGCAAACAGTATTTAGATTTTCTGGGCGGCATTGCAACTAACATCTTGGGCCATGCACATCCGGCGATCGTTAAAGCGGTCAGTAAGCAAGTTTCAGTGCTCAGCCACGTCAGTAATTTCTATGTCCACCCCAACGCAGTCGAACTTGCAGAAAAACTTACATCCATGACCGGTGATAAGAGTGCAAAGGTTTTCTTCTGTCAGTCAGGTGCTGAAGCAAATGAAGCAGCGCTGAAACTTTCTCGTCGCACAGGCAAGGTCCGAATTGTCGCAGCTCAAGGCGCCTTTCACGGACGCACAATGGGTGCGTTATCCCTGACGGGGCAACCTTCAAAACGTGAACCTTTCCTGCCGCTTATTAAAGGTGTTAAACATGTTCCGTACGGCAACATAGAGGCAATGCGTAAAGCAGTTTCTAAGAAAACTGCAATGGTTATCATCGAACCAATTATGGGAGAAGCTGGTGTAATTGTTCCGCCAGCAGATTATCTTCAAGAGTTACGATCTTTGTGCGACGCAAAAGGAGCCTTACTCG
>JBIIQY010000035.1:0-6504 GCA_044341805.1 Candidatus Planktophila sp. | reverse complement strand
CCTTAACGCGAATATCTGGACTAATGCCAGTTGCTGCTAATGTCTTTTGTGAACGGGTAAGACCCATTCCAAAGATGTACGTGAGTGCGATTTCCAAACGCTTTTCGCGTGGAAGATCGACACCGACTAGACGTGCCATGTATCTACCTATCTATATCTGGAGGTCCTCCGCATTACTGTTCTCTGGCCTACCAGTCCAAAGGTCTTCTGCAATTTCTCGCAGAAGTCGTAATACGAGTTATTTATTAAGTTGTACTGCTGTAAAACTGATTAGCCTTGACGTTGCTTGTGACGCAGGTTTTCGCAAATGACCATGACGCGACCCTTGCGGCGAATGACTTTGCACTTATCGCAAATCTTCTTAACGCTTGGATTAACCTTCATGTCTATTGCTCCCCTTGTTACTTGTAACGATAAATAATTCGACCCTTTGTTAGGTCGTACGGACTCATTTCAACGATCACACGATCGGCAGGAAGAATACGAATGTAGTTCTTTCGCATCTTGCCGCTAATGTGAGCGAGGACTTTGTGTCCGTTAGTTAGCTCCACGCGAAACATTGCGTTAGGTAAAGCTTCAGCAACGGTGCCTTCCATTTCGATGGCGCCATCTTTTTTAGCCAAGCTGTACCTACATTTCTGTTTAAGCGTGAAACAAGCGAACTCGTAGTTTAGGGCTCAGGCTCAAATAAGGGAAATCCGCCTAATGAACTACATTCTTGTAATTCAGGCCACAGATCAGTTGCGTTTTACGCTGAAAATGGAGCTGGCCAGCAATACCGCCAAGCCGATGAAAACCGCCCCTGCCCCAGATGCCGCGGCCAAGGTTCCGGCAGTTGCTGGCACCAGGAATTGGCCA
This sequence comes from Candidatus Planktophila sp., assembly GCA_044341805.1. Lineage (GTDB taxonomy): Bacteria > Actinomycetota > Actinomycetes > Nanopelagicales > Nanopelagicaceae > Planktophila. The sequence goes on along the minus strand of JBIIQY010000035.1, from coordinate 5,646 downwards.
AATCTGTTGCCCATCAAGCGAGCAGAAACTGCAAGTGCGCGTTCGCTACTTTCGGTCTTCTGCGAAACCAAAGACATTGTCAATGGTTGTCCAACACCTAATGAGAAACCAGCAATGAAAACAATTGCACCTAAAGTGACGGGCGTATGTGCAAAGGCCATTGCCCCACAACACAACGTTGAAATAATCGTGCTCCACCACAGTAATTGAAATGTAGAAAAACGCTGACTTAGTCGGCCCAAGAAAAACCTAGACATCATCGTTGTTCCAGCACGAATGGCAAGAATTGCTCCGATTGCATAAGGCGAAAAGTTGTTTTCAGTTCCAAACAATGGCAAGAAAACAACTAAGACATCAGCTACCGATGAGATTGCCAATGAAATATAAATCGCCGCCATGATGCCCGGGCGCTTAATTAGTTTAGCTGCAGCTCTAAAAGTACCGTCGGCATTCTCTTTGGCTTCAACAGTAGGTCTTTCATTGCGCCACTTAATTACAGGAAATAGAGCAAGGATTGTTAAAACTACACCGAGCAAAAATGCGTTTGATGTTGATTTAGGAAGAGTGCCGTTAGAGCCAGCAACTATCGAGGCAATGATTGGGCCCAGCATATGTCCAACAGATGCACTAAATGTATAGAAGCCAAAATATCTGTCGTAGCTTGCACGGGGTGCGCGTAATGCAACCATTGATTGTCCACCCACCATACACGCTAAATGTGCAAGACCAGCTGCAGCCGTTGCAATACCAAGAGTTACCAGGTTGTTTGCAAATATCAGTGCTGCAGATGTCACCATCATCGCCAAAGTGCCATAAATTATGAACTTAGCTTCTCCGAGTTTTCCTACCCAGGATCCAAATTGCAAGGCAAGCAAAACTGGAAAGAGTGCATACAAAGCAGCAACCAAACCAATTTGGGCAGCATTGGCATCTAGTTCAATTGCTCGATACGTAATCATCGGGCGAAGAACGTAAATTGTGGCTTGTGTAAGTGTGGATGAAACCAGAAGCGGCTTCGCCCAAGGAAGTAACTTATCTGCAGCCATTTACTTCTTTAGTGCAAAGGTCTTCTTGAAGTTCCAGACAAGCGGCCCAATAATCACAAGAATCAAGATTCCGTAAATCACCTTAGGGAAGGTTCCGTCAATCAAGATGGCCCAATCGCCTTGGCTAATCTGCAGAGAACGCTTGAAATACAACTCTGATAATGGCCCCAAGATTGCTCCAATAATCAATGGAGTAATCGGGACACCAAAGCGACGGAACAGAAAGCCAATCACGCCAACTGCCAAGGCAACCTGTAAATCAAATGTTGAGTTGTTAAGGGCATACGCGCCGAGGAGTGCAAAAGTAGTAATTCCGGCATATAAATAATGTGCGGGAATTTTAAGGAGCATGACCCAAAAACGAATCAAGGGAAGATTTAGTACCAATAGCAGGAAATTTCCAACAAAGAGTGAAGCAATTAAGCCCCACACAATTTCGGGGTTGGTCTGGAACAACATTGGACCTGGTTGAATATTGAAAGATTGGAAAGCTACCAAGACCACTGCAGCTGTTGCAGAAGTTGGCAAGCCAAGTGCAAGCATTGGAACCAGTACACCAGCTGCATTTGCATTGTTAGCAGCTTCTGGCCCAGCTACACCTTCGATTGCACCTTTACCAAACTCATCTTTATTTATTGAAAGAGCTTTTTCGACACCATATGACAAGAATGTTGGAACTTCAGAGCCACCTGCAGGAATTACTCCTAGTGGAAAACCAATTGCCGTTCCTCTTAACCATGGTCGCCAAGAACGTCTGAAATCTTCACGGGTCATCCACGCTTTACCGTTAACTTGCAAAACTGATGCCTTTACTAATGTGTGTCGGCTGGCAAGGTACAAAGTCTCACCTAAAGCAAAGATCGCAACAATTACCGTAACTGTTTCAATTCCATCAATTGCATTTAGATTTCCAAAAGTAAGTCGCAAGGCACCTGATTGCAGATCTGCACCAATGAGGCCGATAACAAGACCTGTCGAAAGTGCAACCAAACCACGAATACGTGAAGTTCCTAGCAAAGTTCCAACCGTTGCAAAAGCCAAAATAATCAAGGCTAGGTAGCCCGCAGGTTGAATCGTTAAAGCGAATTCCGCTAGTAATGGGGCTCCAAAAGCCAGCAAGATTGTTGCGATTGTGCCTGCGACGAATGAACCGATAGCCGCAGTTGCAAGGGCTGCTCCAGCGCGCCCAGCTTTCGCCATTTTATTGCCCTCAAGGGCGGTGATTACCGAACCACTTTCACCGGGCGTATTTAGAAGAATAGAAGTTGTTGATCCGCCATACATCGCGCCATAGAAAATAGCAGCAAACATAATCAACGCTGAAGTCGGATTAACAGTTAATGTAATTGGTAGCAATAAACCAATGGCAAGTGCTGGGCCAATTCCAGGGAGCACTCCAACGAGTGTTCCTAAGAAAGTACCCAAAAGACCAAACATTAAGTTTGTTGGCGTGAAGACGGTTTGGAATCCGTCAAGCAAAAGTGCGAAGTTATTGCCCATTACCGAGAATCCCTTCAAAGATGCCTGCAGGTAAATTAATATTCAATCCCCTGCTAAATGAGAAATAAACAATGGTGGCAAAGATTGCGCTAATCGCTAAATCCTTAAGAATTCTACGAGATCCAAATGCGTAAGCAACACCCCAGAAACAAACAGTTGCGGCAATTACATATCCGGCGGTCTCAAGCAAAATCACATGCATGCCGATCGCTGTGGCAACGATGCCCATGGTCTTCCAATTTATTGGTGAGTATGGATCATCTGGTTCCGTTCCATCAGGTACGCCGTTCTTCCCACGCAATACATCCACAATCAATCCAAGACCAACTAAGGAAGCAAATGCTGCGACCATGTATGGAAATGTTTGAGGGCTAACAATTGAGTTGTCCTGCGGGATATCCATACCTGCGGTATCCCAAGCAACAAAAATTCCAAGCAAGAAGAAGGAGCTGGCAAACGCCAGCTCCCCCTTTCCTTGCTTAGAGAGCTTGTTGAGAATCAAATTAGATTCCAAGACCCTTCATTACCGTGTTGATTTCTGGGATGTGCTTCTCGAGGAAAGTCTTGAACTTAGCCCCTGCTTCGAATTCGTTGTCCCAGTTGTTCTTCTTGAGCTGTTCCTTCCATGAAGGTGAAATGTGCATGATGTCAATCACCTTGATGAAGTTGGTGTAATCAGCCTTTGAAATGTCAGCTGGCGCCATGATTCCACGCCAGTTTCCGTACACAAGGTTATAGCCCTGACGAACGAAGGTCTGACCCTTGAAACCACTTAGTGGCTTTGCAGATGAGACTCCAAGAACACGTACTCGTCCTGATGCAACGAAGGCATTGAACTCAGAAGAACCTGAGATACCAACCTGTGTTGAACCACTAAGGATCGAAGTAAGGACTTCTGGTCCACCTGAGAACACAACATAGTTCAACTTAGTTGGATCGATACCTGCAGTTTGTGCAAGTAGACCAATTACTTGGTGATCGATTCCACCCTTGCTACCACCAGCGATTGCAACGCTGTTTGGCTTGGCGACTAGATCATCCATAAGCTGCTTTAGGTTGCGGTACTTCGAGTTAGCTGGAACAACAATTGCGTTGTATTCACGAAGAACCTTTGCAATTGGAGTTGAAGCTAAAAGATTAAGAGGTGACTTGTTTGAATACAGTCCACCGGTCATTGCAATTCCAGTTACAAGAGCTGCTTCTGGCTTACCCTTAATCTCTTGGAATGCACCGAGTCCAACTGCTCCACCTGCACCTGGCTTGAATGCTGACGTGTATTCACCTAGTAGGCCTTCGGCCTTTAGTGTGTCGCTGATTGCGTTACTTGTTAGTGAGTATCCACCTGGGTTTGCTGGAACAGTCCAGTCAATCTTCTTCAGTGGCTTAACATCGGCGTACCACCACTTTGTCTGGCCCTTATATGAACCTGTTGGTACAACCATGCATGTTAAATCTGAGCCGTCGACTCCGCGGCCCTTAGCAACACGCTTTGATGCTGCTGATGCTGCGGTGCAGTCATCTCCGACAGTCGCCTTGTTTGCCGGCTTTACAGTTGCTTGTGCCGGAAGTGTTGTGCTTACTAATGCAGCAACTGCAGTTGCCACAACAGCAAAGCGGATAAAAGTGGTCTTTCTCATCGATGAGTTCTCCATGTTTTCCTGCCCTCGAGGGTGAGGGATGTAGAGAAAATACAGGCTCTACGGGTGATTAGTAAGGGGTTTTAATATCGAAAAGGTAACGAAATCATTGTTTTTACAGTAGAACTGAAACTTCAATTCCAAGTCGGCCTAGCTCTTCTTTGCCACCATCAAATGCCGTTAAAACAAAGGGTTTTCCATCAGGAAGGATCGCATAGGTATGTTCAAAGTGTGATCCACGTGACTTATCTACGGAAACAACGGTCCAATCATCGGCTAAGACTTTTGTGCGTGCAGAGCCACGAGTAATCATTGGTTCGATTGCTAACACAAAGCCCGGAATTATCTCTGGACCGTTTCCTGCTTTACCAAAGTTAAGCACGTGCGGCTCTTGATGCATTTCTGTACCAATTCCATGCCCACCGTATTCTTGCAAAATTCCATACTTGCCTTGTGAATTTGTGTACTGCTCTATGGCATAACCAATATCAGAAAGTCTTGCGCCATTCTTACCGGCTGCTATTCCGCGCCACATAGATTCTTCACAAACATCAATTAATTTCTGATCCTCTGGATCAACTGCGCCGATACCAATCGAAAACGCTGCATCTCCGTGCCAGCCTTCAATAATTGCACCACAGTCAATTGAAACGACATCGCCTTCGTTGATTACGCGATCACCTGGAATTCCGTGAACAATCTCATCATTCACTGAAACGCAAATGGTTGCAGGAAAGCCGTGATATCCCTTGAAATTTGAGGTTGCACCATTGCGCTTAAGAACAGCTTCAGCAATCGTATCTAGCGCACTAGTTGTCATGCCCGGCTTGATTGCTTCACGGATTGCTTTGTGAATTTCGGCGACAACTAAACCAGCTCGACGCATGGTCTTTAGTTGATCTAGGGTTTTTATCTGAATAGCCATGAATGAAAACTTACTGCGCGACGCGGCTTAGAGCTGAGATCGCACTAGCTGTAATGTCTTCGACACTTCCAACTGCGCTTACGGATATCAATAATCCTTCGTTGCGGTAGAAGGAAATAATTGGTGCGGTTTGTTCTGCATAGACTTCTAGACGTCGTTTGATGACATCTTCTTTATCATCGACGCGCTTTTCGATCTCTGCACGCTGTAACAAACGCGCAATTATCTCTGCATCTGGTACTGAAAACTCTAAGACAGCTTGAAGTGGGCTTTTCTTTTCCGCAAGAATCGCGCGTAATACCTCGGCTTGTGCCACGTTGCGTGGGAAACCATCCAGAATAAATCCGTTGGCAACATCATCATTGGTCAAACGATCTTTAACCATCTCATTTGTAACTGAGTCAGGAACTAACTCTCCACGATCCATAAAAGTTTGTGCTTGTTTTCCCAACTCTGTTCCAGCTTTTAAGTTGGCGCGGAAAATGTCACCAGTTGAAATATGCGGAATTGAAAAGTGTGCAGCTAGGAATTGCGCTTG
>JBIIQY010000034.1:0-6554 GCA_044341805.1 Candidatus Planktophila sp. | reverse complement strand
AACGCGGTGATAGCGAACTGGCCTACCGCGCGCTTGATCGAGCCACAGAAGATGATCCAAAGTATGCGTTAACTATTTTGTTGCGCCGAGTCTTTGGTTCAGGCTGGCCTGCCGCTGCTTTTGCTGCAATGCGGATGGAGCTTCACCCCAAAGTAACCGCTGGGATTTTTCAGGCCTAGTCGCTAGAATTACACCGTTCACGAGTCCTACGCATTAGCCCCGGCTTAGTAGGCGGCAACCCTCCACCGCGGCGGGGTGCTCCGGGTGACGAACAGGTCGGCATGAACACCATGTGCGGCAAGTGTGGTGAAGGATATTTATTGCAATGGTTTCAACAGGTGCATGGCTAGAAACACATGATCCGGGTGAACGAAAGTTCATCAAGATCGGATTTCTACTTCTTGAAAATGGCGAAACTTTGCCGGATGTCATCATTGCATATCAAACATGGGGTCAGTTAAACGCAGCAAAAGATAATGCGATATTAGTTAATCATGCGATGACCGGTTGGTCAGATGTTCCTGGTTGGTGGCCTTCAATGGTTGGCCCGGGATTGCCATTTGATACCGACAAATACTTTGTTGTCTGCCCCAATGTCATCGGTGGTTGTCAGGGATCTACGGGGCCTTCTTCACTTGCACCTGATGGAAAACGTTGGGGTTCGCGTTTTCCGACAGTAACTATTAGAGACATGGTCAACGCCGAAGTTGCATTTACCGATGCGATGGGAATTCAAAAGTACAAACTTGCCGTCGGACCATCACTTGGCGGAATGCGTGCCTTGGAATGGGCGGTGCAGTTACCAGATCGCGTTGGCGCAATTTGCACAATTGGATCTTCGGCCGTTGCTACAGGTGATCAAATCGGAACCGCTTCAATTCAGATACGGGCGATTAAATCTGATCCCAATTTCAATAAGGGCGATTACTACGAACAAGAAAAAGGCCCCGAAGAGGGAATGGGAATCGCTCGACGCATCGCTCATCTGACCTATAGAACAGAAGCTGAAATGGATATTCGCTTTGGCCGCCAAATGCAGGGAGATGACACGGGACGCTATGCCGTCGAGTCATACCTTGACCACCAAGCCAGCAAACTTGCTCAGCGCTTTGATGCCAACACCTACATCGCCCTGACAGAGGCGATGAATAGCCACGATATTGGCCGTGAACGTGGGGGAGTTGCAGCTGCCTTGGCCACAATCAAGGTTCCAGTGGTTGCGGTATCGATTGATACCGACCGACTCTTTCCAGTGCGTCTGCAGGCTGAGATCGCCGAGTTAGCCCCTGCTGCAGCGCCTTTAGTGACCATTTCCAGCCCTTTTGGCCATGACGGGTTTCTAGTTGAGGTTGAGAGTGTGGGAAATGTGATCAGAGAGGCTTTAAATCTGGCCAAATAGGCCTTTTGGATGTGCATTTACCCCTGTGGACAAATTATAATATAGCCATCGCTTCAGCGGCTTCGCTGAAATAAATCAAAGGACAATTGTGGCTGTATTTAGTGCGCTCAAAAACAAGGTGAAAGCAAAAACTTCATCCAAGAAAGAAGCACCAGCTAAGAAAGCTGCTGTAAAAAAGGCCGCACCTGCAAAGAAAGCCGCACCTGCAAAGAAAGCGGCGGCTAAAAAAGCTGCTCCTGTTAAGAAGGCTGCAGTCAAAAAAGCCGCACCTGCTAAAAAAGCAGCACCTGCGAAGAAAGTCGCACCTGCAAAGAAAATTGAACTTAAAAAAGATTTAACCGCCAAGGATGTTCAGCAAATTGTTGATGCCAAGAACGCGGTGCTTCGCCAAAATGAAGTCCTTGCCGAACTAGATGCTCGCGGCGTAACGTCGATTAACCGAATTCCAAAGAAGGCTGACAAAGATTTAGTGGATGAGGCTCGCGCGCTCGCCACTGAAGTTCCAGTCTTAATTGAGAAGCTACGCAAGGGCGGACTTGGTTCACCTTCACGTATCTTGAAGAAGGCTGAATACGAACTTATTGCGCCAAAGCCGGAAGCCATTAAGGCGGTTGCTGCACCAAAGATTGATACAAAGACTGGCAAAGCGATTGTTACAAAGATCGATGGCGAAGAGGTAGAGCTTGAAGAAGTAGAGCTTGAAGATGTTGAAACTCTTATCAAGGAAGTTGTCGAAATCATCGACAGCGAAGAAGAGGACAAGGGAAATCAACCACGTGTTGTAGATCTTTCAGCTGAAGATGCAAATCAAGGCAATGAGGAAAACGCATTTACGCTAAAGGCATCTGAAGAAGATGATGCACCTGCACAGACAGTTATGACTGCAGGAGCAACTGCTGACCCTGTTAAGGACTATTTAAAGCAGATCGGCCGCGTTGCATTGCTTAATGCAGAGCTTGAAGTAGAGCTTGCTACACGCGTAGAAGTTGGTCTTTTCGCCGAAGAAAAGCTCAAGCACGAGAAGAAGCTTGATAAGAAGTACAAGCGCGAACTCGAATGGCTTGTTGAAGATGGAAAGCGCGCAAAGAATCACTTGCTCGAAGCAAACCTTCGTTTGGTTGTTTCGCTTGCAAAGCGTTACACCGGACGCGGAATGTTGTTCTTAGACTTGATCCAGGAGGGTAACTTGGGTCTGATCCGTGCAGTTGAAAAGTTCGACTACACAAAGGGTTACAAGTTCTCGACCTATGCGACGTGGTGGATTCGCCAGGCGATTACCCGTGCGATGGCTGACCAGGCTCGTACGATCCGTATCCCTGTTCACATGGTTGAAGTTATTAATAAGTTGGCGCGTGTACAGCGCCAGATGCTTCAGGATCTTGGTCGTGAACCGACCCCTGAAGAGCTAGCTAAGGAACTTGATATGACACCTGAAAAGGTGGTCGAAGTTCAAAAGTACGGTCGCGAGCCAATCTCACTTCACACACCATTGGGTGAAGAAGGAGATTCTGAATTCGGTGATTTGATTGAAGACTCTGAAGCCGTTGTTCCGGCTGATGCGGTTTCATTTACTTTGCTACAAGAGCAGTTGCATTCAGTTCTAGACACATTGTCAGAACGTGAAGCTGGCGTAGTTGCAATGCGATTTGGTTTAACTGATGGACAGCCAAAGACACTTGATGAGATCGGTAAGGTTTACGGAGTTACTCGTGAACGTATTCGTCAGATTGAATCTAAGACAATGTCAAAGCTTCGTCACCCATCTCGTAGCCAAGTTCTTCGCGACTATCTAGATTAAGAAGTAGTTGTGAGCAACCCAAAGATTTTCATTAATCCAAAGAGCGGTTCTATTCGTTTGACTGGAACGATTGACATTGTTGATGCTGAAGGCAATGTCACTGAAACAATTGAGAACCCAAAGTTTTGTGGTTGTGGCCACTCACAAGAAAAGCCCTTCTGCGATGGTTCGCATAAGGGCTTTCTCGATAAAAAAGATTAGTTTTTAGATTCAATCAGCTTTTCTGATTCATCTTGAATCTTTGCAGCAATCGGCTTTAGCTTTTCAGCGTATTCCTTGCCGTGGTGAGCACAGAACATCAATTCTCCGCCATTAAGAAGCACTGCACGGACATAGGCCTGTGCGCCACAACGATCGCAACGATCAAGGGCGTTAAGAGGTACTGATTCAAGCAACAACTGTTCTGTCATTTCTCTCTCTCCGTTTCCGTGTACTTCTATGGAACAGGAAACCACATTTATTTATTCCCCGCTCGTTAATATTCATTTAATTTCACGAATTAACACTGAATTAACTCTGAGAGTCGACAAATCCCAATATCTGAGAACTTTTTGGGCGCGCTTACGCGGGAAAATGGGGTGAGGCAGATAATCTTTCGCCCCATGGCCGAGAAAGATGCAACTGCGACCCCTTTGCAAGATAGCTATACAGCAAAGGACCTAGCAGTACTCGAAGGCCTTGATGCGGTTCGCAAACGCCCAGGTATGTACATTGGTTCAACCGATTCACGCGGCCTTATGCACTGCTTGTGGGAAATCATCGATAACTCTGTAGATGAGGCACTTGCTGGACACTGCAAGAAGATTGAAATCAATCTTGAATCAGATGGATCTGTTGAAGTCCACGATGATGGTCGCGGTATTCCAGTTGATAAAGAACCTAAGACAGGCTTAACAGGTGTCGAGGTTGTTCTTACAAAACTTCATGCTGGTGGAAAGTTTGGCGGCGGATCCTACGCAGCATCTGGTGGTCTTCATGGTGTGGGCGCATCTGTTGTAAACGCGCTTGCATCTCGTTTAGATGTTGAAGTTGACCGCGACGGCAAAATTTATTGGATGTCATTCCAACGTGGAACTGCGGGCATCTTTGATGGCGATGGACCAAAGGCACCATTTGAACCAAAGTCAGGTCTTCGTGTAATCGGAAAGATTTCATCAAAGATCACAGGTACCCGAATTAAGTGGTGGAGTGATCGTCAGATTTTCCTTAAGGAAGCCGAGCTAGACCTTGAAGATATTTACGCTCGTGCGCGTCAGACTTCTTACTTAGTTCCAGGCTTAACGCTGGTTGTTAATGACAATCGCACAAAAACAAAGACAACTGAAACCTTCTTCCATAAGAGCGGAATCACTGAATACTGTAATTTCTTGCAGCCAGATGAGGCTGTTGGCGATGTTATTCGTATTTACGGCACTGGCCATTACCAGGAGACAGTCCCTGTTTTAGATGACAAGGGCCATATGGTTTCAACCGAAGTTGAACGCGATATGGAAGTTGATATCGCAATGAAGTGGGGTAATGGTTTTGAGACCACACAGCGCTCATTTGTAAACATCATTGCTACCCCTAAGGGCGGTACGCACGTTGTTGGTTTTGAAAAAGCGCTGGTTAAGGTTGTAAATGAAGCGCTTCGTTCTACAAAGACTTTGGCTAACAAAGAAATCGATGTCATTAAAGATGACGTGCTCGAAGGTTTAACGGCAGTCGTAACAGTTCGTATGTCTGAACCTCAGTTTGAAGGACAGACCAAGGAAGTTTTGGGAACTGCAGCTGCCACACGAATAGTTTCAGCCGTCGTTGCCGACAAGATGAAGGAGTACTTCAATACTTCTAAGCGCATCGATAAAGCCAATGGTCGCCTTGTCCTAGAAAAGATTGCCGCTGCATCGCGTACACGCATCAGTGCACGCGCTCATAAAGATCTACAGCGCCGCAAGAACGCACTTGAATCTTCATCACTTCCAACAAAATTGTCAGATTGCCGTTCTGAAGATGTAACACGTACCGAATTGTTTATCGTCGAAGGTGACTCGGCACTTGGTACAACAAAGGCGGCGCGTAACAGCGAGTTCCAAGCGATCCTGCCGATTCGCGGAAAGATTTTGAATGTACAAAAAGCATCACTGTCGCAGATGCTTGAAGATAAAGAGTGTGGATCGATTATTCAGGTAATCGGTGCGGGCTCTGGAAAGTCCTTCGAATTAGATGAGGCCCGTTATGGTCGCATTATTTTGATGTCAGATGCTGATGTCGACGGCGCCCATATTCGTTGTTTGTTGTTAACCCTTATGTATCGCTATATGCGCCCGCTGATTGATTCAGGCCGTGTATTTGCAGCGATTCCACCTTTACACCGCATCGAAGTTATGGGCGGGGGAGGTAAGAAGGGCGATTACATCTACACATACAGCGATGATGAGATGAAGAAAGTAACCGCAGATTTGAAGAAGAACGGCAAGCGCTGGAAGGAACCAATTCAGCGCTACAAAGGCCTTGGCGAAATGGATGCAGATCAGCTGCGTGAAACTACTATGGATCCAGATGCTCGTACGCTTCGTCGCATCACGGTTTCAGATGCAGCAGCATCAGAGGCAATGTTTGAACTGTTGATGGGTAGTGATGTTGCACCACGTAAGGAATTCATTGCTAACGCGGAAATTGACCGCGATCACATCGACGCTTAGTCCAAGGTAGGGATTTCCTACCTTCCTCTTGAATTACCCGCAGCGATCAATACGATTGCCTAGTGCGTAAATCCATCACAGCGGTGTTTGTTTCATTTGTGCTGGCATTGTCATCAATAACAATTGCCGTAGCTGCATCACCAGCTGCTGGAAAATCTTGTAGCAAGTTTGGACAAAAACAAATTTTTAAATCAAATCAATTTACCTGCATAAAATCTGGCAAGAAACTTGTGTGGAGCAAGCCGGTTCCTGTTTCTCCGAAGACAACTCCAAAGCCATCCGCTACTCCTACTCCTACTCCTACTCCTACTCCAACGCCGACTCCAACGCCTACTCCAACGCCGACTCCAACGCCGACTCTAACGCCGACTCCAACGCCAACTCCAACGCCAACGCCAACTCCAACTCCAACGGGCGCAATTGCGCCTCCGGTAAAAGGTATATCTGTGTACACCGGCGGCTCTGGTGGAACCCCGTCAAAGTTAGAACAAAGTTTTGATCTTCCCATTTCCGTGCAAACTGCACCTGCTGGAACCAACGTAAAGTTATGGATTTACAACCCAAGTGATAACAAAGCAAAAGCTGGTTCACCAGGAGTTTGGATTCAACTGTCTGGTACAGATTGGAAGTTTTACCCAGCTAATTCTGACGGTAGTTTCTACGCAAACTTAAT
>JBIIQY010000033.1:0-6614 GCA_044341805.1 Candidatus Planktophila sp. | reverse complement strand
GTACAAAGCGCGCATTTTTACTTTCTAGCGCCAGGAAGCAATAACGATATTTGTAAGAGTTAAGCCAAGCATCGCTAACCAAACATTTTTTGGAAGTTCAGGCTTCTTAACGTTTGTGTAGCCAAGAACCAGAATTACTAGAAGGAATATGAATTTGATGCCGACCTTGATGTGATTGAGTTCTTCATCTGGCTTAACCGAGTTATGAAGACCAACCAAAACTATTCCTGCCAGCAGCGCAGTGAGGCTTGCGTGAAGCACTCCTGGGTTTAATGTGCGTGGAGTTTTCTTAGACTGAAGCAGCAATAGGACAAGGATGCCTAAAACAGACAGTAGGTGAATTACATAAAAGACTGTGTTGATAGCTGACATGTATTCAGTTTAGAGTGCATACATGTCTTCTCCAACAACCCCCGCCAGTATCGGCCCAGGTGAATTTTTCCCTGTTGTAGGTGTTGGACCTCACGAAAAGCCTTGGCCAGAAGGGGATCAATACGATCCTGAATTATTACTGAACGGTGATCGCAGAAATGTCTTAGATCACTATCGATATTGGACTGTTGAAGCAATTGTTGCGGATCTCAATACCAAACGACATAAATTGCAGATTGCGATCGAGAATTGGCAACATGATCTGAATATTGGATCAATTGTTAGAACCGCAAATGCATTCAATGTTTCAGGGGTCCATATTGTCGGAAAGCGTGATTGGAACAAGCGCGGTGCCATGGTGACGGATCGATACTTAACTGTGATGCACCACCCAACTATTGAGGATTTTGCAAAGTACTGCAAAGAACAAGGCTTGCCAATCATAGGCATTGACAATGTCCCTGGATCAAAGCAATTAGAGCCTGCAAATTTACCTGAAAGCTGTGTTCTTTTGTTTGGGCAAGAGGGTGCTGGAATGTCTGATGAAGGAATCGCAGTTTGCGAAGTTTTATATGAAATTAATCAATACGGATCAACTAGATCAATGAATGCTTCTGCTGCTGGAGCAATTGCGATGTATCACTGGGCCTTACAGCACTTGCCTCGTTAAGACTTTAGTTCGTCAAGCAATCCATCTACTGCGCGTTCTACCATTGCCAAAGTTGCCTCATAGGCTTCATCACTTTGATTATATGGATCTGGAACTTCTAATTTGAAATAATCGGCAGAGCTCGGATCAATTCCTTTTAACGCTGGATCAAAACTTCTTAAGTAGAAAACTTTTGAGCGATGTTCTTCCGTTGCGGCCAAAGAAATAACGTTGTGATAATTACTAGAATCCATCACAAGAATTAAGTCATGCACAAAGAAATCATTGCTACTGAACTGCTTAGCGGTGTGTTCATGCTTGTAGCCAGCTTTTTCCCAAATCTTTTTTGATGATGGATGCGGGCCTTGTCCGATGTGCCATGGACCCGTGCCTGCGCTATCAACAGTGATAACTGGCGACTTAACCGCTTGTTTCTTGTTGGCCAAGACCGCCGCCGCCATGGGTGAGCGACAAATATTGCCCAAACAGACCATGGTGATACTGATCTGATCTCTATTCTTAATTGAGGAGATCACGCTCAGGTTCATCTTCTAGCGCTTCTTGAACTGATTTCAAGCGACGCTCAATTTCATCGGCCTCTTCTGCTCGCCCCTGCATGCGCAGGATTTTGGCGATTCGAGATTCAATATCAACAATGAATTCAAAATCCTTAGGCTCATCTTCGCTAACGATTGCTAAGACATTTTCTAAAGTTGCTAAGCCTTCATCATATTTTTCGAGCAAAATTTGAGCTTTACCAAATTCAAAGGAAGCAAAGGTTTCGCGACGGTGATCATGGCCCGTTTCAAAAACATCTACAGCCTTGCGGGCAGTTTCTAAGGCAAGTTCACCTTCACCTAGTTCAATAAGACAAGAGGCCATTTTCTGGTCACAACGCGCAACATGAATTACTTCTTTATTTCGCTTGAATAATGAGCGCGCTTCTTTAAATGCTTCGATCGCTTTCTCATAATTTTTTAATTCGCGTTCTGCGCAACCAATTAAATGCAAATCATTTGCTGCGCCAATTTCATTTCCATCCACTAAATGCTCTTGTGCGCATTCGTTCATCGTTTCTACAACTTTGTCGTAGTTTTTAGATGAGTACCACCATTCGCCAAGAGTGCAAGCAAGTTCTAAAGCAATTGGAGATTTGTTTTCCCGCAAAATTTCTACAGCTTTGCTCATGGCATTAGCTGCTTCATCCATACGCTTGAGTTGGTTCAAGTTATAACCGATTGCCGAATACGCCTGTGCTAAACCTTCGGAAGAAACTGTTTCGCCAAGTTGTGAATAAATGTCACGCGCAGTTTCTGCAAGCGCAAGGGCTTCGTCATATTGACCGCGCGCATAAATTCGGGCGCTTAATTCGTAGTAAGTACTGGCACGTTCTTCACCTTCAACTTCGGGGATTCGATCCCACAACATTTCCTCGGTGACGAGCTCTTCCATGCCTTCGTCTTCGCTCATGTGTGTGACCTTATACGCATCGGCTTAAGGTCGCGCGGGAAAATCAATCTGCGCCACTGGCCATTTTGAAGTTTTGACCGCTTTAAGTACCTCGGCCGTCACCTTCTGGATCTGCTTTTGGGTGTCCAGTTCAAATGTATGACCCCAAGGGCAGCGGTTGTTAATGGCACATACCCAGCCGTTTGTTCCTATATTCAATACAGATGCCCCACTTGGAGCGTTGTAATAAGTGGACATTGCGACATAGCCCTTTTCGGTGGGGCTAATTGCAGAGCGCGCAGAAACTTGAATACCAGGACCTATTGTTCCAAGTGCGGTATCAGCTTCATAACCATAAATACCTTTAATAACTGCATCCTGACCCAATCCTGCAAAGGGCCAAAGATTGTTTGAGATCAAATCTTTTTTAATTCCCAACGCAAAATATTGCGAACCTAACAATGTTGATTCAGGTCGCAAAATATCTCTATATGGGGTTCTACCACTGATGTTTCTGCCATTGATTTCAGTGATGGCATAGGCGGTATTTCCACCAAATACAATTAGGTTTCTTCCTTGTCCAACTGCGCTTTCAATTGAGTCTCTCATTGCAATTGTCCAGTACTCACTATGACCGCCAACAATTATTGATTTAGTTTGTTCAAAAACTGCAGGATTGTTGTGCACTTCAAAATCTGTCACATAGTTAATGTCTATTCCGATTTTTTCCATCATGGTGACTAGTGGTTGTTCCATGTAACGGAACTGTCCAGAGCCATCGCCGTCATAAGGGCGATCAAGTGAAACTGTCTTTGCCGCGGTTTCACGAGCACCGTCAGCACCTTTGTATAAAGATTCTCCGCCCCATTGGTTGTAGCTTTGCCACGTTAAAACAGAAGAGATAAATGTTGCCTCACTTGGAGCATCACCATAAACAAGAAATGGTACAAAGGTTGCTGCTCTTAAATTGTTAGAAAGTTTGATTAGGTATTGTCCCGGTGGAGTTTTTGCATCTATTGAAATGTGAGTCGGAGATTTCAAAAGCTTTACAAGGCGAGCACCATGGTTGTTGTAGTAACCCATTCGATAAATCGCGGCGGTAAACTTTTTGGAACCAACAGTTGTGAGGGTTAACTTTTCTCCGCAGGTTGCACTGCTCGAACTTAAGTACCCTTCGATACGGGGAACATCTTTGCGCCTAGAAAAGTCAGCGCTAAAGCGCAACGGAACGCCTTTGCTCCAGGTCTTATCCCCCTTTTTTAGATTCTCGCGCGCGACCCACCCAGCTGATTGATCCCAACGGCAGTCAGCGGCGGTTGCTGAAACCGGTGAGAGCAGGGCGGCAACCATCACCAGCACCAGGAATTTACGCATTGTCATACCCTAGGCCACGCTCACCTGCCTATATATGGCAGATGCAAATGATTTGCATTAACCTTTTCCCATGCATATTCCTGATGGATTTCTCGATGTCCAAACCTCTGTCATCTTTACCGGCCTATCTGCAGCTGGCGTTGCGGTCGCGCTCAAGGGAGCACGCACGCAATTAGATGAAAAGACTGCTCCGCTTGCAGGACTTACTGCGGTGTTTATCTTTGCGGTGCAAATGCTCAACTTTCCGGTTGCTGCCGGTACAAGCGGTCATTTGATCGGGGGCGCTTTAGCTGCAATCTTGGTGGGACCGTGGGCTGCAACTTTGGCTCTGACAATAGTTCTGCTGATGCAAGCATTTTTATTCGCAGATGGCGGATTAACTGCATTGGGCGCAAGCACATTTAACATGGCAATCGTTGGTGTGTGGGCTGGCTATGGTGCCTTTCTTTTGATTCGCAAGATTCTTCCGAAGAAGAAGGCTTCGATTCCACTTGCTGCAGCGATCGGTGGATTTGTTTCAGTTCCATTGGCTGCAATTAGTTTTACGGTTCAGTATGCGATGGGTGCAACAGCTACGTATTCAACTACTACCGTTCTTGGCGCGATGGTTGGCACTCACATTTTGATTGGAATTGGTGAAGGCCTAATTACTGGTCTAACTGTCAGTGCAGTTATTGCAAGTCGTAGTGACTTGGTTTATGGATGGAAGAACAACAATCAGAAACTGGAGATTCGACATGCATAACAACCGAAAGTTTTATATCGCTGGGTTTGTTGTTTCGCTTTTTCTAGCGGGAGTCGTTTCTTTCTACGCTTCATCCTCACCAGATGGTTTAGAAAAAGTTGCTGAAGACATTGGTTTCATCGAAACCGCTAAGGAGAACACCAACGCCGATGTAGTTCTATCTGATTATGGAACTAAGGGTGTAGACAACGAACGTGCCTCTGTTGGTATCGCCGGCGTTGTTGGCGTGATTGGCACAGCTGTTGTTGCTGGTGTTGCCTTTAGATTGATTGCTCGTAAACCACAAAAGGTAAAAAATTAAGGTACAAGAAGATAAGCACCACCATGGACATGATGTAGGTGAAAGGCTTTATCTCCATCGTCATACCGTTGTGCATTCTCTTCCTTCACACTTAAAAATCATTGCTGCACTTAGCTTTATCCTGATCGTTGTCTCGACCCCAGTTACGCAATGGGGTGCTTTCGTGGCCTACTTTCTATGGTTGTTTGTAGTTGTAAAAATCGCGCAAATTCCATTTGGAACCCTTTTTAAGCGCGCACTAATTGAAATCCCATTTATCTTCTTTGCGATCTTGATGCCTTTCTTTGGTTCTGGCGAAACAATTCAAGTGGGTCCATTTGACCTTTACCGAGAAGGTTTAATTGCAGGTGCTGGCATTGTTGTAAAGGGAACTCTTGGCGTGATGACCGCAATTATCTTGTCTACATCAACAACTGCTCGCGAAATTCTTCGTGGATTGGAACGTCTACGACTGCCTGCTCTTATGGTTCAGATTGCTTCATTTATGTTGCGTTACGTCAACGTTGTTAATGACGAGATGGAGCGAATGAAGATTGCTCGTGAGTCGCGAGGCTTTGAAGCCACTGGGATGAAATCATGGAAAGTTCTCGCAACTGCGGCTGGTGCATTATTCATTCGCTCTTACGAACGTGGTGAGCGAGTGCATCTTTCTATGTTGTCACGTGGTTACGAAGGAGTTTTACCGCAAGAGCATCAGCACAAAATAAAAAGTTCAATATGGTTAACGGCCATGATTTATCCCCTTGTTGCTGCGCTAATCTTCATTGCTCAATTACTGATTGGAAGAATGTAGTGAATACACCAAGTCTAGAAATCAAGGAGCTTGCCTTTGCATATCCCGATGGCAATCAGGCTCTCTTTGGTGTCAATCTTTCAGTTCAAAAGGGTGAACGTGTTGCACTGCTTGGTCCCAATGGTGCCGGCAAGACAACCCTTGTTATGCACATGAACGGAATTCATCCAACGTCACATGGATCAATCCATGTTGCAGGTCAATTAGTTGATTCAAAGAACAAGGAATCAATCAAAGAGATCCGCTCAAAGGTCGGAATTGTTTTCCAAGATCCTGATGATCAACTGTTTATGCCAACCGTTGGTGAAGACATTGCTTTTGGCCCGTACAACATGGGTAAGCGCGGCGCTGAATTAGATTCGATAGTCGATGAAGCACTTCAACTTGTTGGAATGAGCGAATTCAAAGATCGTCCGCCGCATCACCTTTCATTTGGACAACGTCGACGTGTAGCTGTTGCAACAGTGCTTGCAATGAAGCCTGAAATCCTTGTTCTAGATGAGCCTTCTTCAAATCTAGATCCAGCTAGCCGCCGTGAATTAGCCGATATTTTGCGTTCGTTAGACATCACGATGGTGATGGTTACCCATGATCTTCCGTATGCATACGAACTCTGTGCACGTTCAGTAATTTTGAAAGGCGGAGTCATTGTTGCCGATGGTTCTACGCATGAAATCCTTACTAATTCAGCGCTATTGGCGGCCAATCGTCTTGAATTACCCGTTGGTTTTTCCATTCAATAATCCACGGTAGAATTAACTCGTTGGTGCGACCGCACCAAAGCACTTCCCCCAAGTGCTGCAAATGCAGCACTACATGCGAGTCTTATTTTCGCCCTAGCCGCCAAAAGTGCGAGCTATACCCGAGACGCGCTTGTCGTCTCGATTGGTATGCATTTCTATGTCTCTACAACCACGTACTAGCGCGCCCG
>JBIIQY010000032.1:0-6765 GCA_044341805.1 Candidatus Planktophila sp. | reverse complement strand
AGAGTCATAGTCGATTTTCCTTTTAGAAGAAGTAGAAGTTAGTCCATGCGCCAGATGCAACTTGGCGAACATAGATATCGGCGAATGCAACGGCAGCTAATGAGAACCACGCAAAACGTTGGTGTGAATGGTTCAGAACTGAAACCCACGACCACAACTTGTAACGAACTGGGTGCTTAGAGAAATTCTTTAGTCGACCACCGATTGTGTGGCGACAGGTGTGACATGACATCGAGTACAACCACAACATCGCGGCACTAAGAGTCAATACAAGTGAACCAACACTCATGTGGCCCCATTCTCCGGCAGCGTTTCGGTAAGAAATTACTGCGTCGTAAGTCAGGATGATGTTAAGAACCAAACCTGCATAGAAGAAGTAGCGGTGTGAGTTTTGAATAATTAGTGGGAAACGAGTTTCACCTGTGTATGTCTTATGTGGTTCTGCAACTGCACATGCTGGTGGTGACATCCAGAATGAGCGGTAGTAAGACTTGCGGTAGTAGTAACACGTCATGCGGAAACCAAGTGGGAAGATCAAAATGATTAGCGCTGGTGATAAAGCAAAGTTAAAAATCTGTGAACTAACTGGTGTGAAGTTTGCAATCGTTGCACCTGGATCACAGCTGTCAGATAAGCATGGTGAATAGAAAGGAGAGATCAAGTGGCTTTCTTTAACGAAGTAGTACTTATTCTCGAAGGCGCGGAAGGTTGCATAGATAACAAAGGAGATAAGCACTGAGAAAGTTAGTAGTGGTTCTAACCACCACTTATCTGTGCGAAGTGTGCGCTCTTTAATCTTGGCGCGTGTTGGTGAAAAAACACCTGACATTTACGACTCCCCTAATTGCTTGTTCAGAAGAAACTGCGAAACGACTGGGATAAGTGTCCTCTTATGGCCTAAAGGTGGCTAGGCGTATTTGCGCTTAAAGGGTATGAACTCAGCCACAAAAGATAGGAATCCCCTGGCTAAGAAAAATGGCGGAGGGCGTGGGATTTGAACCCACGAAACTTTCGTTTGCCGGTTTTCAAGACCGGTGCACTCGGCCGCTATGCGAGCCCTCCGTGGGAGAGATTACCCGAATATCGCTCAGGCTTAAAATCGAGCCGAGGTTTAGGCGGGCAGATCCAAGAGTTGTTCGATGATCTTTGCGACGCCGTCATCTGTACATGGTTCTGCGACTGCGGTGGCAAAAGTTGGCGCTGCTGGGTGTCCATCTGACATTGCGTAAGAACGTGAAGCCCATTGCAGCATTGAAAAATCGTTGGGGTTATCACCAAATGAAACGCAATCATCGGCGGTTAATCCAAGACGTCCTGCCATCATCGCTAATGTCGCACCTTTAGAAACATTGAGTGCAGAGATTTCAATTAATGAATCTCGTGAAGTTGAATGTGTGACAGTTACAAGATCGTGTAATTCGCGTTGAGCTACTTCGACCATTTCATCTGATGTGAATTCGTGGTTGCTGCATCTTCCTAAAATCTTTAGAGCTGGTCGATTGATGACATCTTCAATTTTGTCTGTTCCAATATTGTCTAAACCAATATCCCACTTGGGAACATATGCAATTTCACGGTGGTAGTGATCGTTAGATTCGACAGCAAATGACATTTCAGGCATTGCAATTCGCATACGCCTTACTACTTCTAATTGATCTTCTATCGAGATCATCCACTCTTCTAAAACTTTGTCATTCATTAAGTCGTACAACATCGCGCCGTTACAGCAGATTGCTTCACCGAAACCAAAAGCTTCGCGGATTTCACCCATCCAACGTGGAGGACGTCCAGTTACAAAGAAAACATGAACGCCCATGTCTTTCGCGCGCGTAAAGACATCAACAGTTCTCTGGGAAATAACACCTTTATGCGAGACAATCGTGCCATCTAGATCGGTTGCAATTAATTTAGGGCGCTTGCTCACACCAACTCAAATCTTTTTGTTCCCAAGAAAGGTTGAAGTGCTGCTGGAATACTTACTGAACCATCTGCGTTTTGGTGATTTTCTAAAATGGCAACAATCATGCGCGGAATCGCAACTAATGTGCCGTTAAGTGTTGCAACGGCTTTTGTTCCGTCAGCATCCTTAAAGCGAATGTTTAAGCGACGTGCCTGAAATTCAGTGCAATTAGAGGTACTTGTGACTTCACGGTAGGCCTCTTGTGTGGGAATCCAGGCTTCGATATCAAACTTACGATTAGCGCTAGAACCAAGATCACCTGATGCCACATCAATAACTCGGTATGGGATCTCCATTGCATCGAGAAAATCCTTTTCCCACTGCAATAAACGCTTGTGCTCTTCTTTAGCTTGATCTGGATGACAAAATGAAAACATTTCGACTTTGTCGAATTGGTGGACGCGAATAATTCCACGAGTGTCTTTTCCATATGTTCCTGCTTCACGACGGAAACATGATGAATACCCGGCATAACGCATTGGAAGTTTGTCGGCAGGTAAAACTTCATCCATATGCATTGCAGCTAATGGCACTTCGGATGTACCAACTAAGTACACATCATCTTTTTCAAGGTGATAAACATTTTCTGCAGCTTGGCCAAGGAAACCAGTTCCTTCCATTGCAGCAGGATTTACAAGTACTGGCGGAATCACTGGGGTAAATCCAGCTTTCAGTGCAGATGAAATTGCGTAATTAACTAAAGCAAATTCCAACATGGCGCCAACGCCTGTTAGGTAATAAGAACGAGAGCCAGCAACTTTTGCACCGCGCTCGGTATCAATTGCACCTAATAACTTACCTAGTTCTACGTGATCTTTTGGTTGGAAATCAAATGTGCGAGGCGTACCGACATGTTCGATAACGACAAAATCTGCTTCCCCGCCAATTGGTGCAGCTGGATCCAAAATGTTTGAAAGCTGCATAATCAACTGCTTGCTCTGTTCTTCTACTTCTGCGCGGTTTGAATCTGCCTCTTTTACCTTTGTGGCAAGCTCTTTGGCGTTCTCTAGTAACGCAGCTTTTTCATCACCCTTTGCCGCACCTACCGCTTTAGATAAAAGGTTTTGTTCTGCACGTAAAGTTTCAAATTTTTCAATCGCTGCTCGGCGAATTTCATCAATTGCAATTACCTTGTCAACAATCGAAGCATCTTCTCCACGACCCTTCTGAGACGCACGAACTGCGTCAGGGTTTTCGCGTAAGTACTTGATGTCGATCATTTGCCGGCCTTTTCTCGTGGGTATGAGCCAAGGAATCGGATGTCTTCGCAGATTGCTCGAAGGCTTTCTACTGCCTCCTTCACAGGTGTATCTGCAATGTGACCCTCAGCGTCAATAATGAAATGGTAATGGCCAAGTTCAAGTCCGGTCGGACGTGATTGAATAAAAGTTAAGTTGACGTCGCGCTTAGCGAACTCAGTAAGAATGTCGAGCAACGCTCCCGCGTGATCCATGGCGATAAAGACTGCAAGAGAGGTGCGATCCCATCCAGTGTTTTTTGGGACAGTGCCAGGCTTTGAAACCAAAATAAAGCGTGTGATTGCTCCAGCGTTATCGCCGATGTTGTCTGCAATGACGCGAAGACCGTAGTGGGCTGCTGCAACTGGTGCAGCAATTGCTGCATCAAATTCACCACGTGAAATTGCCTCTGCTGCGGCGGCAGTTGATGCGGTAGAAATTAATTCTGCATCTGGGTAATGAGTTGCAACAAAGTTACGGCATTGCGCTTCTGCATGAGGGTGCGTTGCAATTCGCAAAATTTCTTTTTCGTCGCCTTTGATCATTAATGCAAAAGTAACCGGCAAAGTTACTTCGCCAACAATAGTTAGTGGTTCACCTGTTGCTAGCTCGTCAAGCGTGCGGGCAACAACACCTTCGACTGAATTTTCAATTGGTACCAAAGCAAAATGAGCTTTGCCCAAACGGACCGCATCAAGTGCTGCAGTGACGTTGGCGTAAGGCATCAGGCGATCATTAGAAGAAGTGATCTTTTTAAGAGCCGCCTCTGTAAATGTTCCCTTAGGACCGAGATAGGCGTATGTACTCACTTGCTAATGGTACCCGAGTACTGACCTCGCATATGACGGGGTATTGGTGATCAAGACATCCACACCGTTATCAGCGCAAAAGCGCATATCGTCGGCATCATCAACGGTCCATACAAAGAGTTTGCGTGGATCTTGATTCAAATGTGGTTTCTTTCTAAATGCAGTGATCCCTGGGCCAATTACCTGAGCCGAAGTAAATCGTCGCATTGCAAATGAAAACTTGTCGTGAAGTAAAGCTACGGTTTGTTGCTCAGGATCAATCTTGCGAATGTTTTCTAGTGCTAGCCAGGAAAATGACATTACTGAAATTTGCGCAACTTGTTTTTCTTGATGCAGCAATTCCATAACTTTCTTTTCAACCGCGCTGCCACTTGGAACTGGATGTTTGGTTTCAATTGCTAATTCTTTTTTGTTATCTCTGGCCAAAATCAGTAATTCTTCTAAAGTCATCGCTTGCGGATATAACCTTTTGATCTCAGCAAAGTTTGTATCAGCAATACGCGCAGAGTTACCAGTTATGCGTTGCATATCTGAGTCATGCCAGAGCACTAATTGCTTGTCCTTAGTTAATCGAACGTCGCATTCAAAACCATCTGCCCCATCATCAATGGCGGCTTTATAGGCAACCTTTGTTAACTCGGGGTGTTGTTTCGAGGATCCGCGGTGGGCGTAAATCTTCACCTTTGAAGGTTACACCGTTACTCTTAGAACTATGAGCGCACACTTTTTTGAAACATCGGCGCGCTCTGCCATTGGCTTAGTGCGGCAAGGAAACGAAGACTCTGGGTTTGTTTCGTCGCAGTTGATTGCTGTAGCAGACGGAATGGGTGGCCACGCCGCTGGTGAGGTTGCTTCGCGAATCGCAATCAAAGTTTTGCATTCTCTTGTTCCCGCTTTGGTGTCTGCGGATGTAGATGAAGATTCGGTTGAAGATCTTTTGATGCATTCGTTACATAGTATTGATTCAGAAATTTCATTTGTTACTGATGAAGAAATTGAAAAACGCGGCATGGGAACAACTTTGACCGCTTTGCTGATCCGCGACAAGTACATCTCTTTACTGCATGTGGGTGATTCAAGGTGTTATCGCTTACGTGGAAACACCTTAGAACTATTAAGTAATGATCACACTGTGATTCAGGAGCTGCTGGATCAAGGAGCCATTTCGCCAGCTGAGGCAGCTGAACATCCTCAGCGTTCTATGTTGACTCAAGCTTTACGCGGTGACGGAGATGTAACTCCAGTTCTTCAGATGTATGAAATTAAAAAGGGTGACCGTTATCTGCTGTGTTCAGATGGTTTGTCCGGGGTTTTAACGGAAAAAGAGATCAAGATGGGTTTAAAGAAATCTGATAAAGATGAAGCGGTTAAGTTTTTAGTTGATGCGACATATGTCAATGGTGCACCTGATAATGTCACGGTACTTATCGCTGATATTTCAACTGAAGCAAAAACCTCTACATCACTGATCGGAGCAGCAAATGATTAATTCGCTGCTTGGTGATCGTTACAAATTAGGGGAAATGATCGGCACTGGCGGGATGGCCGATGTTTACGTCGCTGAAGACACGCGCTTAGCTCGACAGGTTGCGGTTAAAGTTTTACGAAGTGATCTAGCGCGCGATCCATCATTTGTTGCCCGTTTTCGCAAAGAAGCTTTAGCAGCTGCGGCGCTGAATCATCCAGGAATTGTTGCAGTTTACGATTCGGGAGAAGAGCCTGCGCCTTACATTGTTATGGAATTGATTTCAGGACACACACTTCGCGAGTTAATTCATAAAGGCGAACGAGTACCTTTAAAGCGCGCACTTGAAATCGGTGAAGGAATTCTTGCTGCACTTGAATATTCTCACCATAGTGGAATTGTTCACCGCGATATTAAGCCTGCAAACATAATGATCACCGACAATGGTGATGTAAAGGTGATGGACTTTGGAATTGCACGTGCGTTAGCTGATTTAGGTGCAACGCTTACAAGTACATGGAATGTGGTTGGAACCGCGCAGTACTTATCACCTGAACAAGCTTTGGGTGAAGTTGCTGACTTGCGAAGTGATATTTATTCAACTGGATGTTTGTTATACGAAGTTTTAACAGGTAAGCCTCCATTTACTGGTGAAACACCTGTATCAATTGCTTACCAACATGTATCTGGTGTTTTGGTTACACCAAGTTCGATCGTTCCTGATCTGCCTGCAGGTGTTGATACGTTCTTAGCTGTTGCTTTAGCTAAAAATCCTGATGATCGTTATCAATCTGCGGGATTAATGCTGGATGATCTTTACAAAATTAAGGCCGGCGAGGTTGTAACTACAAAGATTTCAAAGCAACCGGTTTCACGGCGTAAGGTACTTGTTGGAG
Organism: Candidatus Planktophila sp.; assembly: GCA_044341805.1. Lineage (GTDB taxonomy): Bacteria > Actinomycetota > Actinomycetes > Nanopelagicales > Nanopelagicaceae > Planktophila. The sequence goes on along the minus strand of JBIIQY010000032.1, from coordinate 397 downwards.
CAGTAAGCGCCATTGTTGCGGCTGGATTAATTGCAGCGGGCTTGTTTATTGCTCGCCCAGACGCCTCGACTTCGAATTTGCCACAGTTGCCGAATGTTGTCGGTTTGTCCCAAGCAGAAGCCCAAGCTTTGCTCGGTGATTACGTTGTAACTATTACTCGAGCTTACGATGGAAGAATTCCTAAAGACCGAGTTGCGAGCCAGTCACCATTAGCAACTACTCGTGTTCAAAAAGGTTCCGGGGTTGTCTTAGTTATTTCAGATGGTCCAGGTAATAGTGAAGTCCCCATTGATTTAGTGGGTATGTCTTTATTAGATGCACGAAGCGCGCTTACATCTGTTGGTTTAGTTGTTGCGTCAACTGAAGCTGTTCCATCGGATCAACCACAAGGCACGGT
>JBIIQY010000009.1:0-24201 GCA_044341805.1 Candidatus Planktophila sp. | reverse complement strand
CATCTGGCCTGCGCAAATAAATTGGTACGGTGATGTTGCCAGACAAACTCGATAATGACACCATGTCTGGAAATAGATCGGCGTGAATAGTTGCTCCACTTACATCTGCAGGAAAGTTAACTGCAGGTTCTGAAACCCGAACCCCATTTGTATACCGAGCCCAGTAAACCTCTTTACGACGTGCATCAACAGTAACAATGAAGTCTGCTTCTTGAATCTGCGTGGCAATTGCATCTAAGGAGCAAACACCACGTACTGGAATTTGGCGCGCTAAAGCAAAACTTTGTGCAAATGCGATTCCCACACGTAAACCAGTGAAGGGTCCTGGACCCATGCCAACAACAACTTCATCAACATCGCTGATAGATAAAGCTTCCTGAACCAATGCTGGCAACGATGGGCCATGCGCAGTGGCTCCATCTCGAAAGCCACTGTAAAGAACCTTTGCATCTTCAATAATTGCTACCGATGTACGTGATGTTGATGTATCAATTGCTAAAACTTTACTCATAGCGAAAATCCTGACCAACGTGGCCCAACAGCTTTGATCTCAACGGTGCGGTCATCGCTGCTACGATCAATTGTTATCTCTAGTCGATCTTCGCTAAGACGTGCAGATTCAGCACCGCCCCATTCGATCAAAGTAATCGAGTTGGCAATATCTAGATCTAAATCATCTAAGTAAAGATTTGGATTCTCAGAATCCACCAAACGATAAGCATCAACATGGATAAATGGGATATCGGCTTTATGAACCCGAGAGATAACAAAAGTTGGAGAAGTAATTCCTGTGACTCCAAGACCTGCGCCAACACCTTGGGCAAGAACTGTTTTTCCTGCGCCTAATGGGCCATTTACAAGAACTAGATCGCCAGCACGAAGATGTGTTGAAATCTGAAGACCGAGCTGATGCATGGCTTCAGGTGTGGCGATTGTGATCACGGACTAAGCCTAAGGCACCAACCCTTTGAACCAATCCAAGGAATCAGGGTTAGCCAGCGCATCACGATTTCTAACTTCGCGGCCATTAACAACATCGGTCACCGCTAATTCAACTAACTTGTTGGATTTTGTGCGCGGAAGCTCTGGTGCAACAACAATCAAATCCGGAACGTGACGTGGGGATGCTTGATTACGCAGTGCGGTCTTGATCTCTTTCTCGACTGATTCATTGAACTCTTGCCCAGCCTTAATTACTACAAACAAAACGACGCGGGTGTCATCATCCCAATCTTGAGATACTGCCATTGCTTCCTGAACTTGCGGAAAGGTTTCAACAACTCGATAAATCTCTGCGGTACCGATACGCACACCCTTTGAATTCAGGGTTGCATCACTTCTTCCAAACAAAGTAAAGCCACCAGTTTCTGACTTTGATGCGAAATCTCCATGCGTCCAAATTCCCGGGAAACCTTCAAAGTAAGCAGATTTGTACTTTGCATGATTCTGATCTGCCCAAAAACCAATTGGCTTAGATGGAAAAGGGACTGTGCACACTAGTTCGCCTTTTTCATCAATTGCTGCGCTTTCACCCTTGCTATTGAAAACATCTGTTGCCATGCCTAAACATGGCCCCTGTAACTCACCGCGGTAAACAGGTTGAGTGGGAACACCAGCTAAGAAGCAACCACAAATATCGGTGCCACCCGACATAGATGCAAGGTGAACATCGGCCTTAATTGATGAATATACATAGTCAAAACTTTCGGGTGAAAGCACTGAACCTGTTGATCCAATTGTTTTTACTGACGATAAATCATGTGTTGTTGCAGGAATCAAACCTTCTTTGCGCGCTGAATCTATGAACTTTGCAGAGACTCCAAAGAAATCTAGTTTTTCATCCTGGGCGATATCAAATAAACGAGATGGTGTGGGAGCCATCGGTGCGCCATCGAAAAGAACAATTGTGGCCCCACGACCTAGCGCCATAGTCAGCCAGTTCCACATCATCCACCCACAGGTAGTAAAGAAAAAAACCTTATTTCCTTTAGTGACATTGAATTGGTACAACAGCTCTGATTGGGCTTTTAGCAATACACCTGCGCCGCTGTGAGTAATGCACTTTGGCTTACCTGTCGTGCCCGATGAAAACAGTACAAAACCAGGGTGATCAAAAGGTAATTGCTCGTAATTTGCTGCAGTACCTATAAATGGTTTGATCCATTCATCAAATTGACTGATTCGCACAGTCTTTTTGAGAGTTGGTAAAAGCTTTTCAATCTCTACTGATTTTTCACTGCAATCAAAGTACTTACCGTTGTAGTTATATCCATCAGCAGCTAAGAAAATCTTTGGTTCAACTTGGCCAAAACGATCTTCTACAGCGTGTGGTGCAAAATCGGGCGATGCCGTCGAAACCACCGCCCCAATACTCAAGGCACCTAATGCATAAATGACAGTTTCGGTGACATTTGGAACCCAAGCAACAACGCGATCTCCGGGTGCAACACCCTCTGCCCGCATTGCGGCCGCAGTTGCTGCGACTTTGATTCGTAACTCTGCCCAGGTGATTTCGGATCGAACACCAGTTTCCAGAATTGAAACTATCGCAACCTGATCCGGATCACCATGTGCCAACAAGTTTTCAGCGACATTTAATCGAGCCTGCGGAAAAAACTGAGAAGAAATGAAATCTGCGCCCTCTGTGTAAAACACAGACCCTTTCGAACCAATAACAGAGTTGTCATCCCAAGCACGGGACCAAAACTCACCAGGATTATTCACACTCCAATGATGAAGTGATGAATACGATTCAAAACCTTTATCTGACTGCAGCTTTTCGAGGGCTGTTGTGCCATTTAAAGTGGGCTTCCAGAGTTCCTGACTCATGAGGATTTGCGGGTAAGCGCTCTCAATCGAAGTCGATAGTAAGCACCTGATAAACCACCTGGTGCAAACATCACGATAAAGATAAAGATGATTCCAAGTAGTAAGGCCGGCTCGGCAATTGGTCCGCCGATCCAATGTGGAATCGATGTAAATGACTCCTGCTGGGTTAGATCTGCCATGCGAGTCGATGCAAATGAATAGAAGATTCCACCCAGCACTGCTCCCCAGCGAGTAACCGCTCCACCAATAACGACCATTAACAACAGCGCGATTGTCACTGAAGATTCGGCAAAACGTGGCGCGGCACTACCTGCAGCGATCAACATTACAAAGCCCAGCATTCCAGCCAAAGTTCCACTGATCACAAAGGATAGGAGCTTGAATCGCTGTGTATTTAAGCCAAGAACTTGAACGCGTTGCTCATTGTCACGCAATGCTGCAAATACTTTTCCAGCAGAGCTCTCTGTAACCCACCAGACAACTACGTAAGTAATAATCAACGCTAGCAAGGCAGTCCAGTAAATGTATTTTGTGTTGAAAACGCCGATCCAGAACTGCGGAATAAAGTCAGCATTTAACGCGATTCCGTTCTCGCCACCAGTGAGGTTAAAGAAGTTTCGCCCCACAATTACATGACCGGCTTCGCCAAATGCCAAAGTAACCATTGCAAAGGTAATACCAGTTGTGCGTAACGAAGCTGCACCAACAAGTGCGGCTAAAACGCCACTAGCAATTGTGGCGATGATTGCAGCTAACCACCAAGAGACAATCTCTCTATTGATCAGGATGCATGAGACGTAAACACCAGTTGCAAAGTACAAAGCATGGCCAAATGACAATAGTCCGGTGAAACCGAACAGCAGGTCATAAGTCAGAGCAAGAGCTCCCCAAATAAAGGCAACAGCCATTGTCTGCTGAAGACCCGGCATACCCAAAGGAAGTGAAGTAAACAGCGGCGCGATCGCAAGAACTATTAGCAAAAGAGCTAATAGCGGGCGTGAATATTTCCAGCGCAACATTATGCACGCACCTTTCCAAGTAATCCTTGTGGTCTGATGAGCAATACTCCTGCCAACAAGATAACAACTACAAAGTCGCCAAGTCCGGTGACGTAGTAGTTAGCGAACTGTCGAATAACGCCGATCAACATCGCAGCTAAGAAGCTTCCCGGAACAGAGCCCATTCCACCAATAACAACAACGATGAATCCATAGATCAAATAAGTTCCAGCAATTAGTGGTGATACTCCGTTTGAGTACACAGAAACCAATACACCACCAACACCAGCCGCAAAGCCACCGATAAAGAAGACTGTGCTAAACGCCAAGCGAACGTTGATACCAAGTGCGTTAACCATGTTTCGGTTCTCTACGCCCGCTCTGATAATCAAGCCAATTCGAGTGAACTTCAATAGCGCCCAGTTAGCGATAAGGAGCAGGACCGCCGTTGCAATATAAATAACACGATCGGCTGGAATCATTGCTCCGCCGACATTTATAGCTGTAAGAAACCACAGTGGAGTCGGGAACATGATCAGGTCATTTCCAAACCAACCACCCAGAACCGCTCCGACGACCAAAGCAACACCAACTGTCACTAAGGCCTGATCGATATGTCGATCATACAAACGGGTTATCAATAACTGTTCCATAAGTAAGGCAAAGAGTCCGGCCGCTAATCCGCCAACAATCATCGCCAATATGAAGTCGGTCATTGTTGTCTCTGGTCCCAAACGAGTTGCGAGCCAGTAACCCACGAATGCACCGACGCTCAAAAAACTTCCGTGGGCAAAGTTAAGAACACCCATAAGACCGTAAATAAGTGAAAGTCCAGCTGCAACTAAGAAATACAGCGCACCAAGTCCGATGCCAGTGATTCCAATCAGAATAAATGTATCCATTTACTTATGACCTCCGCTCACACCTAGCATCTGATGAACCCATGACTCATCATGTAAGTTCTCTGGTCCACCTTGGTAGACCACACGACCTTGGTCCATAACAATTACGTGTTGAGCGACTCGCTTCACAAGCGCAAGATTTTGCTCAACTAGCAACATCGTTGAATCTTCGGCCACCTTAGTCAGCGCTTCAGCTACCTCTGTCACTAACTTTGGGGCTAGCCCTTTGGTTGGTTCATCGACAAGCAAAATCTCATTCTTATTGAGTAGTGCCCTTGCGATCGCAACCATTTGTTGCTGTCCACCAGATAAAGAGCCCGCTTGTTGAGCAGCACGTGTATCTAGTTCAGGAAAAAGCCCGAAGATAAACTTGTAAGCGCTCTGACTGTCCTTGCTCCGCGCGGCTAGTAAGAGATTTTCCTTAACCGTAAGAGTTGAAAAGATTTCGCGATCTTCTGGCACAAACGCAACGCCTGATTGCACAATCTTGTAAGTCTGCATTCCTAAGATCTGCTTCCCATTAAGTTCAATTGAGCCCGTGCCCTCGTAAAAGCCCATAATTGATCGCAAGGTTGTGGACTTTCCAACACCATTTCGCCCAAGTAGCGCAGTCACTTTGTTTCTAGGAACATCGAATGTTACTCCGTGCAAAATATGGGATTCATTGATTTTTACGTGAAGGTCTTTAACCGACAGTGCGTTCATAGCGCTTCTCCAATATATGCAGATTGAACTACTGGATTATTGATTACGTTTTGAGGTGTATCGCAGACCAATAGTTCGCCATAGTTAAGAACAGCAATGCGATCTGCTAAACCTAGAATAACTTCCATATGGTGTTCAACAATCAATACCGTCTTCTTGTGTTCTGTTGCCAGTGCGCGAATGATTTCGACTAGCTCTGGAACATTCTCAACGCTCATGCCAGCCATTGGCTCATCGAGCAAAACAATGTCAGACTTTGAAGCCAGCACGATTGCAATTTCTAGACGACGCTTATCACCATGAGACAGAGATCCTGCACGTTGCATGGCGCGAGCTGAAAGCCCGACTTTGGCTAAACATTCGTGGGCAAGTGCTACAACTTCTGGAAACTTATAAGCGTTTCTAGTTAAGTTCATAGACTTACCGTTTGCTGCTTGTGCTGCGATACGGACATTTTCTAAACAGGTTAGATTTACAAAGACACTTGAGGTTTGAAAGGTACGGGCGATACCGGCTTTTGCCCGCTCGTGTGGCTCAAGATTTGTCACATCTTCCGAACCCACAAAGATCTGGCCCCGCGATGGTTTACGTATTCCACTGAGTAAATTGAAGAGGGAAGTTTTACCGGCACCATTTGGTCCGATAATTCCAAGAGTCTCATTGTGGGCGACTTCGAGGGTAATCCCATCGAGAATCTTCGCTCCACCGATGTTAAGAGATAAATCCTTAACGCTTAATGCAAAATCCACTCGCTCGGCTCCTTAAGTATGCAACCCCAATGTTGCTGATGGTAAAGAATATAAAGAACCCCAGTGCATTTCTACACTGGGGTTCCTCAATTTATATGTTTCTTATTACTTGCCTACGCTGGCAATCGTCTTTAGAAGATTAGGAACATATGCTGAACCTGACTTGTTAAGAGATACCAAGAACATTGGCTGAATCAAAAGGTGGGTATTTGGATCGATAGTCATCAATCCCTTTACTCCTACCCATGATTTGCCTTCTAGGTTCTTGATCATTGTGTCAACGTTTTGCGTTGGGTTCTTGGTAAGTGCCATAACGACCATCTTGGCAGCATCTGCACCAGTTGAAGTGAATAGATCCTGTGTCTTCTTGTTATCTGCATACCAACGAGCTAAGTCAGAGGCAGCGCCGGTGTTTGCCGCACCTGCGAAGTAGCTATTTGTAAGGATTGCATTTGTTCCTTCAAATAGTGTTCCGTAGATGTTGTAAGTATCGGCTCCTGCAAGACCTGTAATTGGACGTTGCTTAGTAAATGCACCCTGGACCTTGAGAGATGTAAGCATTGCACCCGCTGTTAGAGCGTTTGACCATGCGATGAAGATGTATGTGCCAGCTGCATCTGCAGCCTTCTTAGCAAATGGTGTGAAATCTGAAGTTGTAGTTGGAACCTTGATCTCTTCAAACTTTGCACCCTTTGGACCCATAAGCGCCTTAGCTGCAGCAATGTTTCCGGCACCGAATGCGTTGTCTTCAACAAACAAAACAACCTTACGGCCTGAAATTGGCTTGATGCCTGCTAGTGGAGCTAGATCCTGAGTTGATGAGTTTCCTGAACGGAAAACATACTTGTTAGCAGCAGATGTAACTAAGTCATTCTTAGCTGGACCTGAAATGTAAAGAATCTTGTTCTGCTGTGCAAGTGGAGCAAGTGTTAGAGCAACTCCTGATGATGCAGTACCAACGATAACCTTTGTACCGTTACCGACCATCTCTTTGAATGATGCAGTGGCTGATGCAGGATCTGCGCCATCATCCTTTGAAGTTACTACAAGCTTCTGGCCGTTAATGGCCATCTTTCCACCTGTGTAGTAGTTAAGTCCCCAAGTAAATCCATCCTTGTATGCAACTCCGTACGTTGCTAATGGACCTGAAGTTGAAGTGATAACTCCAATTTTGATATCTGTAGCAGCTTGTGCTGGTGCCATGCTTGGCGCGAGTACTGCAAGTGAAAGTACTGCAATACCCAAACGGGTTAGTGAGCGCTTGCTCATCAAATGTTCTCCTCATCGAGTTGTTTGGCCCGCGATCGTCGGGCCCTGTTGTGGGTAAATCTAGGGGGTTGGGTGGGCTACCCCCAAGTCCAGATGGTTTCTTTTTGGTTACATTTTCTCTACAAATTCCGAAAACGACTTGGTTTTCAGCGTGGGCACAGGCAGACTAACCACATGTCACTACCTACACAGCGCTTTTTAGTTCCGGTTATGAGTGGAGATTTAGCGGTATTCCAATATGGAAATGGAACAGGACAGCCCGTTCTTTTAATCCATGGGGTTACATCATCTAACCGCGCTTTTCAGTTGTTTGCCGATTCGCTGATTGCCCGAGGTAAAGCTCCCTTTGCAGTTGACCTTCGAGGTCGTGGTGATTCAAATTCTTTACCAGGACCTTTTGGCATGAAGCAGCATGCGCAAGATATGGCAGCTGTAATCGATCACTTCGGGTGGAAGAAACCAGATGTGATCGGTCATTCAATGGGTGGTTTTGTTGCAGCAGCTTTGGTTGGTTTGTATGCAGAAAAAGTTGGCGATGTTGTCTTTGCAGATGGCGGAGTTCCACTTCCAATGCCACCTGGAATGACGGTTGAGCAAATCATGCCTTTTGTACTTGGACCTGCAATGACCCGCCTTGCTATGGAGTTTGAAAACAAAGAGGCATATCGAAATTACTGGAAACCACAAGCTGCATTTGCAAAAGGTTGGAGTTCAGTTCTAGATGAATACGTTGATTACGACTTGCGCGGAAAGAAAGCTTCTACAAATCCGCAAGCCGTTGAAGAAGATTCTCGAGATCTCTTTGGTGATGATTTAATCGTTAAGTCCTTACAAGGATTGAAAAAACAATCAATCTTCATTAAGGCAGAACGTGGTTTGCAAAATGAAGACGGTGGCCTATACCCCATGCCAGTTCTAGATGCCGTTTTACCTGCATATCCCATGCTGAAGTTAGAATTTCTGGCTGACTGCAATCACTACGATATGTTTCTTGAAGCAACTGGTGCCGAAAAAGTTGCTCATATAATTTACGGAGGTAAGCGATGACTCTTTCTGGAAAGCGCGCATTGATCACTGGATCATTTCAGGGAATTGGTCTAGGAATTGCAACTTCCTTAGCTGCTGAAGGTGCAGCGATAGTTCTACATGGTCTAGCTGATGATGCAACAATCTCTAAAGCCGAAAAGGCAGTAATGGCTGCCGGTGCAGCAAAGGTAGAAAGTTACACATCTGATCTTCGTGATGTTGCAGCCACAGAAGCGCTCATTGCAAAAGTCTTGGCAAACGGTCCGGTAGACATTTTGTGCAACAATGCTGGAATTCAGTTCACGGCAAAACTTGATGAAATGCCCCGTGAAAAATGGAATGACATAGTCGCCATCAATCTTTCCTCTTATTTTGACACTATGCGCTTGTTGCTTCCACAGATGCAAGAACGCGGTTTCGGTCGAGTAATTAATACCTCATCTGTTCATGGTTTGATTGCATCAGTTGCTAAAGCTCCTTATGTTGCGGCAAAGCACGGAGTAATCGGATTAACAAAAGTTGCTGCCCTTGAATATGCAGCAAGTGGAAGCAGGGAGTCAGGCGGAGTAACCGTCAATGCGATTTGTCCAGGATGGGTCGAAACCACGTTGATCGAACCGCAAATTCAAGCAAGGGTCGATTTACATAATGGTGACCGAATAGCTGGTGTTGCTGATCTTTTGTCAGAAAAACAACCTTCGCAACGAATGTCTACACCAGAAGAAATTGGTGCAGTTGCAGTTTTTCTATGTTCACCTGCGGCTCATAACATTACTGGTGCATCGATTCCAGTAGACGGTGGCTGGACCGCTCAGTAAAAACTCTCTGCAAAATTTCTTACATTAATTTTGCCTAGAAATGCAAGAGAGGCCCGGTTTCCCGAGCCCCTCTTGATCACTATCTCTAACGATAGATTACGGAAAGCTTATTCTCCGTAGTACTTCAACTTCGGTGCACTATAACCACGATCGTAAGTCATGTTTCCAGCCTTACGAAGCTTAGTAAGCAATGGTCCACCTGAAAGGTTTTTACCATTTGCTGAGGCATAAGCAAGCAGATCTGCTATTGCCAAGTACTGAGATGTGGTGAAGTTACAGTGATTTGTACCAGTTGCAGCAGGAACAGATGTATCTGGTGCTCCAGCAGCTGTGTACTTGGTGTACTTCTCTGGTGGAAGGTTCCAAATGGCGAGCAAGTTATTGACAGGACGCTTGCGCTCTCCGGCCTTTCTTGCCGCTGCCCATTTGTCCGCCATGTAGGTTGCATACTTATCAATAACTGACTGTTGGTTTCCAGCAGTAGTTACCGGATCAGCTGTGCCCGTGAAGAGAATTGTTGGGATTTCAACCTTTCCAGAATGTGTACCGATTGTCTTCAACTTTTCTACAGCAGCAGGATCTGCCTTAGCGCGTGGTGATGCCGCAAGAACACTGAGAAGTCCAGCGGTTCCTGAGTTACCTGAAAGTGCTGACGCCCAGCTGAATTGCTCATCTGCAATACGTGCTGAGTAGTCAGTAGCCGTGTTATCAAATATTGCGCCACCAGATTGAAGTTCGAAATCATACGTTGTAAGAACTCCAAGTGCTGCAGCGTATGACACGTTCTGAAGTGCAGCAAAGGCTGGGTTAATCGCAAGTGCGAACGAGAGAGCATTTGCAGCCGGCAATCCAGCAGGAGCTGATGTTGCATCGAAGTTCGCTGACTGCATTGGCACCCCTGACATCAACGCAACCATTACAAGTGCGCTGCGTGAAGGAATCGCCTTGATGGCATCAGGAACCTTTGATGTTGCTGGCCAAGCTGGAGTAATTGGATTCGCTGCAAAAGCTGCTTGCAGTGATTGGGCAACTGTCAGAACTTTTCCTAGATCGCCCATCGCTTCGGCATAACCTGCGGTTCCAGCTGAGTAATTACCACCCTTGATTGTTGGATCAAAGAAGGTCTTAATTCCCCAGAGCGCGTCCCCTGCCATTGTAGAAAGCGGAGTGACATCGCTAGCCATACACATTGGTGCCGCAGCGCTAATTAGATCTGGATACTTTTCAGCAAGAGCTTGAGTAATAAAGCCGCCAAGTGAATTACCCCAAGCAACAACTTTTGTTGTCTTCGGATATTGCTTCTTGAAAACACCAATTAGTTCAACGTTTGTCTTAATCGCTGAATCTGCATTCCAGCCTTGACGGGCAAAGCCCGATCCCATAACCGCAAATCCCTTAGCAAGAAGTGCCCCAATAATTTGGGGATTTCCGCCAGGTGCTGGCTCTGGAGTATTAACTACTGTTGCAGGGAAACCTGTGGCCCCGGCTATCGCAGCTGGAAGAGGAACATTGTTGCGATATCCATGTGAATATAGATAAACAGTTCCATTGAAGTTTGCTGGAGTCATCAACATGTATGGGGCAGTATCTGATGTTGCACCGAGGCAAGTTGTTACACCACTTGCCGTCGTACAAACAGGATTTGCGCTAGCAACTGTTGGTGCTGCAACTAGCAGAGATGTAGCAAGTGCTGTACCTGCTACGAGCGTTAAGGAACGCTTGAATTTAAAGTTTCTCATGAGTTACTTGGTAATCCTTTCGCTGGCATTGCCGGACGTTTGAAAGTGGATACCGTAACTGGACCAGTGCCACTGTTTGTGGTGTAAAGCGTTACTTTTCCACCAAATGGCTTTCTGTCTCCATTGGCATCCATTACTGCCATGTAGTAACCGGTGTGACCAACGTTGCTAGTTCTTGAGAACCCAAGTGGAGAATATGCAACAGATGCAAAGGATGAACCCTTAGTTTCCATAGCTCTAATCAATCCCGCACGAGTTGGTCTCTGTCCTGCAGCTCGTAGAGCTTGAACAGTCATTAAGCCAATGTTCATACCTTGTAGTACATAGTCATCAAAGGCTGTACCAGAGTTGTATTTTGTATTGATCTCTTGGAACTGCTTCACGTACTCATCGCTAGTGTCATTTGGTGATGGGTTACCAGCTGGAGTCTGTGCACCATTTAGCACTGCTAAAGGAACACCGAGCGCGCGAAGAGTTACTGGGTCTGCACCAACTGATCCAAGGATCCACTGTGGTGCGTACTTAGCTCCTGCAGCTACTGCAAGTAGCGGAGCTGTTGCAGAAGTTACGCCAAAGAAGACAACAACTTGTGCTCCACCTGCTGCAAGCTGGGAGACCCAGGTCTGTGCAGTAGCAGGGCTCTGGCTACCTGATGTGTAAGGAATGGTTACATCAAATTTAGTTCCAGCTGCCTTGAAAGCACCCATACCGTCAATTCCAAATTCATCGTTCTGATAAACAATGCCGAGTTTCTTTCCAGCATGATTCTCTTTCAGGAACTGTGCGATGATTTTTGCTTCCATTGCGTAAGAAGGAAGAACCATGAAAGAGGTTGGATAAGACTTCTTATTTGCAAAACCACTAAATCCAGTGTTGAGGAAAAGACTTGGAACTCCACGTCGTGCAATGCCGACTGACTTGTGTACTGATGTGAAGTTCGCAGTTCCAAGTGGGCCAACTAATGCAAAAACTTTATCTTTCAAAATTAATTCATTTGTCTTAGCAATCGACAATTGAGGTGAGTACTCATCATTTTTTTGGATGAGGGTCACTTTACGACCATAGACTCCACCATTGTCATTGACATACTTGAAGTAGGCGTTCATCGCATTGCCGATCTTGTTATAGCCTGGCGATGCTGCTCCAGTTAGCGGAAGAGTGATACCGAGCTTAATCTCGCTGCCGGTAACTCCGGTCTCTGCGTATGCTGGAAGCGATGTTGCAAACAAGCTACCAACTGCGAGAACCGTAGCTGCAAGCCAGGTCCCCTTTACACGAGTCTTTCTGATCATTGTTTTCCTTCCATCGAGGGTGGTTTAACTTCTCGTAATCTACTAGTTACCTACCAGTAAATTAAGTTACTGTATTTATTTCTTCTTATGGTGGTGCCTGCGTAATTTCTCGCCTGGTCCATTTGGTGTAAAAATTACTGAGAGAATTAGCAATACGCTCACAATGAGGCTGGGCAGATAGTTGTTGAGGTTCTCCCCGCCTCCAAATCGGTTAGCCACAACATCTGCGATTTCAGGAATTGCAACCAGAATCAGGGCACCTAAGACCACCCCTGGCAAGCTTGAGACGCCAGCGAGCACGGCACCAGTAACAAGTGCAAATGACAAAGTCAGTGTGTAGGCCCCTGGGGCGACCAAGCTAATAGTCATGGCCATCACCGCGCCGGCTAGTCCAGCAAGGGCTGAACTAATTGTAAAAGCAAGAATTTTCATCCGCGATGAATTGATTCCTGAAAGCTCTGCAGCCAAAGGGCTACTGCGGATCGCACGCCAGGTTCGTCCATAACGCGATTGCAAAATGTTTGAGGTAATAAATAAAGCGAGCAGAGCTATAAAGCTGGCAATCCAAAAGAACCACTTATATTGCGAGAACTCTTGTCCAAAACTTTCTGGCGGAAAACCAACATCAAAGAGGAGCCCGGGAACTCCGCCAAGAAAATCAAATTGATTAGCAATCTCTGGAAGACCTACAGCTAAAGCCAAAGTTGTTCCCGCCAAATAAGGTCCGGATAATCGGGCGGCCGCTGTTCCTAAGAAAGCACCAAAGAGAGCAGAAGCAACTATTGCCATCAAAAATGCGAACCAAACTGGGCTTCCAAGATTGTTAAGAGTTAGCGCCGCTGCGTAACCACCAACGGCCATCATTGCTCCATTGCCAAGTGATACTTGGCCGGAATAACCGGTGAGCAAAACAATTGATGCAAGCGCGATCGTGTACATCGCAATCTGCGCTCCTTGATAAACACGAAGTTCATCAACGCGATCGCCAATTAAAAGTAATAGCCAACCAAGAATGACGAAGAACAGAATTTTTTTACGCACGGCGAGCCCTGCCTTTCGCCATAATTCCATCTGGCTTTACAAGAAGAACAACGATGAGAACTACGAAACCTCCGATAAACACCAATGAAGTTCCGACATAGTTCAAAATAAAGGTGAGGGCTATACCAAGGACTAAGGCTCCAACAACAGAACCAACCATGCTTTCAAGTCCACCAATTACCGCTGCAATAAATCCGAAAACCAATAACAGATCCAGCGAATACGGAGATAGGAAGTTGTTAGAGGTCACCAACATGCCAGCAACTCCACCAACTCCACCAGCAATCGCCCAACCAATGGTCCTCACTCGTGCGGTCTTAACACCTGCTAACTGCGCAATCTCGGGTGCATAAGCTGAGGCACGTAGAGCTAAGCCCAAATTCGTGCGCTGAAACACGATCGCCAGAATAATCAGAATTGAAAAAACCGTACCAATAACCAGCAGATTTAACGCTGAAAAAGGAATCGTTGTGTCACCAAAAGTGAAACCGTCGGTAGATGCCGGTGCTTTGATTGATTTGAATTCTCCGCCCCAAATCAATCCCACAACACCTCTGATTAATCCGAGCAAACCCAAAGTTGCAATTACTGGAGCAACCACGGATGCAGCTCCTGATACCGCATGCTTAAACAAAACTCGCATGAAGAAAAAATCTACGCCAGCTCCAAGAAGTGCACCGGCAACAATTGCAAAGGCTAAGCCAAGCCAGAAGTTTTCCGTTCTGCTTGCAATCTCAAAACCAATATAGGTCGAAAGTATCGCTTGGCCAGCTTGTGCAAAATTAACTACGCGAGTTGATCTCCACACCAATACGAGAGCAATTGACATCAACGCATAAATAGATCCGGTTGATATCCCGATAAGTACGGTCTCTAATAACTTGTCCACTAGTACCCCAAATATGCCGCGCGCACGGCAGGATCATCGATGAGCGCTTGGGCATGATTCATTGCAACAACTCTTCCAAGATTAAGAACAATTCCTAGATCTGCAATTCTTAGTGCGCCCATAGCGTTTTGTTCTACTAATAAAACTGTTAAATTCATTGAGGTCGTTAAGTCGCGAATTGTTTGGAATATTTGTTCAACAACCAGTGGTGCAAGACCAAGCGATGGCTCATCCAAAAGAAGCAATTGTGGTTTAGACATAATCGCCCGCCCAATGGCCAACATCTGACGTTCTCCGCCAGACAAAGTATCGGCACGTTGTTGGATGCGCTCACCTAAACGGGGAAATATTGAAACAACTTGATCGATAGATTCTTTTGATTCTTTGGCATTGCGACGCCAAATTGCACCTAGCTCTAAGTTCTCGCGCACTGTTAACTCTGGGATAACTGATTTACCTTCAGAGACATGTGAAATGCCACGGCGAACTAATACTTCGGGCTTCAGCCCAACAATCTTTTCACCCTTCCACATAACTGAGCCATTTGTTGGGTGATTAAGTCCTGAAAGCGCCCGCAACAAAGTAGTTTTACCGGCCCCGTTAGCACCAATAATGGCTGCCAGCTTGCCGGTTGGGACTGCTATCGACACTTGGTTGACCGCACAAATGGCACCATGGTGCACAGTTAAATTAGAAACATTAAGCGACATGGTTGCTTCCTGTTCCAAGATAAGCAGCCATGACAGCAGGATCACGGCGCACTTTCTCGGCATCTCCACTTGCAATTACTTCACCAAAGTTAAGAACATATAGCCTGCTACACACTGACATAACAACATCCATGTGGTGTTCAATCAGAAGCACAGACATATCAACGCTGAGATTCTTGATCAGCGAATTCATCCATTCAATATCTTGACTTCCTAAACCTCCGGCAGGTTCATCTAACATTAAAATCTTTGGCTCACTGACTAGTGCGCGAGCAATAGCAACACGCTTTGTATCCGGATATGACAATGTGTCTGCGCGGCGATTTGCTATGCCACCTGCATAAACACGTTCTAGGGCAACTCGCGCTTTGTCACGGATTTGGTTCTCGTCTTTTCTGTTGAGACCAAGTGCTGCTGAAAGAAATCCAGTTGTTGCTAAGTGTTGTGCACCAATCATTACATTTTCCAAGACAGTTAAATCTCCGAAGAGTCCAACACCTTGCAGAGTTCGTGCAATGCCTAAATCAACAAGCTCAAAAGGTTTTGGGAAATCGTGTTTCTTGCCATCAAGATGGAGTTCGCCTGAATCTGGAGTTACTAATCCACACAATGCGTTAAACAAAGTTGTCTTGCCAGCGCCATTAGGTCCGATTAAACCAACGACCTCATTCTTTGCAATCTCCAAATAGACATCATTGAGTGCCCGAAGACCGCCGAAGGAGACATTGACTCGTTCGACTTGCAGCGCTGCGTTTTTAGTAGACATGAGGTGCGTAGATTCTAGGCACACGAGGGCCGATTCGTGTAACTATTTCGTAGTTAATGCTGTTACTGGCCAGACCCCAATCATCAGCTGTGTACTCACCGGTAGCCCCATCGCCAAAAATAATCACCCAATCACCTGTGGAAGCCTTGGATTCAGCCCCCAGATCCACTACGAATTGGTCCATAGAAACTCTGCCAATTATTGGAGCACGTTTACCATCGACAAAGACACCGGCACCTTGCGCAATTCGTGGAATTCCATCTGCATACCCCATTGCAACAACTCCCAGTTTTGTCTCAGCAGATGTGTAGGCGGTTGCACCATAGCCAACTGGTGAATTTGCTGGAACCGTCTTTACTAAGTGCAGTTTTGCACGAAGTTGCATGGCTGGTTTAAGCCCGAGCGCTGCACTGTCTCCCAAGGTTTTTACATCTGGTGATAGTCCATACATTGCAATTCCGACTCTTACCATGTCAAAACGCGAATCTTGATCTTTAAGTGTTGCTGCAGAATTTGAAAGATGGCGAACAATATTTGTGTAACCAAATGATTCAACAGTTGCAACCATCTCTCTAAATCGATTCAACTGAACTTTATTTTGTTTTTCGCCCGGTTCATCTGCTCGCGCAAAATGCGAGAAAATTCCAACCACATCTAGATTTGCTACATGGTGGCCATCAATCTTTCCCCACTCATCCAAGAATCCACCACGTGTCATTCCGGTGTCTACCTCTAAATGCACTTTTGGGCGTAATTCTGATTTCACCGCGCTAATTTCTTCAAGTGCCTTAATTGATGATGCCGCTAACTCGATTTGATTATCAACCGCTAACTTGTAGTCGGAACCATGTGGAACTAACCAAGCAAGAATTGGCGCAGTAATTCCAGCCTTACGCAAAGTGATCGCTTCTTCAAGAAGTGCGACTCCTAATGAGGATGCTCCGGCAGCTAGCGCGGCTTGAGCAACCGGAACTAAACCATGCCCATATGCATCTGCCTTAACAACAGCCATTACGGGGGTATTAGACAAGCTCTTTAGCTGTTTGATATTTGACTTGATGCGATCAAGATCAACTCGTGCTTCTGCTCGATCAAACATTGTGGAAGTCTAGTGCAACTGACTTTTCGAGGGAACATACCTATCGATAGCAATTACAGCGACAAGCAATGCACTGCCCACAAAAAGGCCACCCAATAAATCGCTAAACCAATGTGTATGTCGAATCAAGGAAACTACACAGACCGTAAGGCTGATCAGGACAACTCCGGCGCTGGCTAAACGACCTTGATAGCGATCAACTTTTGCATATCGATAAATCAAGTACGCCAAGATTCCCCACGACAAAACTGCATTAGAAGCATGCCCACTTGGATAAGACATTCCACCAGCGTGCAGTAAATCAAAGCCATCTCGAGGCTTAGTGCGACCCAAAACAATTTTGAATGAACCAACTACCAAATTTAGTGAAAGTAAAGAAATCATCGCTAAATTGAGTGGACGCCAAGTTTTAAACTTATAGGCGATATATGATGCCGCGATTAAGAGAACGGTTGCAGTTAAACTGCGAAGACCTAAATCATCTAAGCGCCTAAGAATGAATCCGGCAAGACCTTCAAATTGAGGCTTGGGTTGGCTATTAATCTCTTTGTCGTAAGCAACCAGGGGGCCATTAGTAAGTACTTGTTGTGTGACAACTAAAAAGCCAACAAACAGAAGTAAGGACCAGCGAAGCGCTCTGTCCATCTGACGGCGACGGGTTTGTACTAATTTTTCCATTATTCAACCGTTACAGATTTTGCCAAGTTTCTTGGTTGATCAACATCATTGCCACGAACGACCGCCATTTCGTAAGCAAATACTTGCAATGGAATCGTTGCTAGAACTGGTTGGAAAAGGGCTGGAGCAATAGGAATACGAATAACGTGTTCTGCGCCTTCAACATGTGCGCCTTCTTCGGCGATAACGATCACACGAGCTCCACGAGCTTTAACCTCTTGAATATTGCTGAGCATTTTTTCATCAAGTGCGTGCTCATGTCCTACAGGAAGAATTGCAATAACCGGAGTTCCCTGATCAATGAGCGCAATCGGGCCATGCTTTAGCTCGCCCCCAGCAAAACCTTCGGCGTGGATATATGCAAGTTCCTTTAACTTAAGTGCACCCTCTAGCGCGACTGGGTAACCAATGTTTCTGCCCAAGAATAAAACGGTGTTGTTTTGTGCAAATGTACGAGTTAGTTCGCGGAGGGGTTCGACAGTTTCAAGAATCTGTTCGATTTTGCCAGGAAGTTCCAACAACTCTTTATAAAGATCGTGCACTTCAGAATCTTTTAGAGATCCATTGACTTGACCTAGGTGTAATCCAATTAAATAAACCGCAATGATCTGCGTTAGTAGCGCTTTAGTTGAGGCCACTGCAATCTCGGGACCTGCATGTGTGTAAAGAACCGCATCTGATTCACGAGGAATAGTCGAACTATTTGTATTACAGATTGCTAAAACTCTTCCGCCGGCAGCCTTTGCATGTCGTACAGCCATCAAAGTATCCATGGTCTCACCAGATTGTGAAATCGCAATAATCAAAGTGCTTGGATCGATAATTGGATCTCGATATCTGAATTCACTTGCTATCTCGACATCTACGGGAATCTTTGCCCATTTTTCAATCGCATACTTTGCAACCATTCCTGCGTGATAAGCGGTACCGCAAGCAATGACAGTAATTTTCTTTAGTGAGCGAATCTCAGCGGCACTCATGTGTAATTCATCCAACACAACTTGATTGTTATCGCTCAAACGGCCAATCAAGGTATCGGCAACTGCCTTTGGCTGCTCAAAGATCTCTTTCAACATGAAGTGTGCGAAGCCACCCTTTTGTGCAGCGCTAGCATCCCAAGAAATTTCGTAGTGCTTGGGCTTTACTGACTTTCCATCAAGATCAGTGATTTCAACTGATGTCGGAGTCATAGTCACAATCTCATCTTGACCAAGTTCGATTGCTTTTTTTGTAAACTCAATAAAGGCAGCGACATCTGATGCCATAAAGTTTTCACCATCACCTAAACCAACAACAAGTGGCGAGTTTCGACGGACCCCAACAATTACATCAGGAGCATCGGCGTGAATAGCCAATAATGTAAATGATCCCCGTAAAGCTTTGACCGCATCACGCATTGCTGCTGTTAAGTCGCCCTTGTGCTCTTTACGCAAATCACTCAGCAAATGGGCAACTGATTCGGTATCGGTTTCGGAGGAGAATTTGTGACCTTTGGCTTCTAGCTGCGAACGTAACTCGGTGTAGTTTTCGATAATTCCATTATGGATAACTGCAAGCTTTCCTTCATTATCTACGTGAGGATGTGCATTTCCATCTGTCGGTCCACCATGAGTTGCCCAACGTGTGTGTCCAATTCCTGAATGAACATTGGGCAGGGACGCATCTAGTGAGCCCTCTAAGTTAGAAAGTTTGCCGGCCTTCTTTTCAATGAACAACTTGCCCGGTGTACCAAGTGCAATTCCGGCTGAGTCATAACCGCGGTATTCAAGTCGACGCAGACCTTCGATCAAGGGATGTGAGGCAGATTGTGGCCCTGTGTAACCCACAATTCCGCACATGTCTTTTACCCCAGTTCGCTTTTAACTGTATTTGCAAGGTGCTGAGCAACTTCTTGCGCAAGGCTATCACTGGCAGCTTCAACCATGACTCTAACTAGCGGCTCGGTTCCAGATGCACGCAATAAGACTCGACCAGAATCACCTAAGCGGTCCTCTGCTGATTTAATTGCGGCAGCGATTGCGGCATTTCCTGGCAATCTGTCTTTGGCAACATCCTTTACGTTGATCAATACCTGTGGGAATCGCACCATAGTTGCGGCAAGTTCTTGCAGAGTTTTTCCTGTGCGGACAACCTCTTGCATAAGTTGTAGCGCGGTTAGTAAACCATCGCCGGTGTTAGCTAATTGGCGCATGATTACGTGGCCCGATTGTTCGCCACCTAATGAATAATCATTGGCAATCATGTTTTCTAAGACATAACGATCGCCAACCGGAGTCGTAACAACATTAATTGCCGCATCTTTCATGGCATGCATAAATCCGAGGTTGCTCATTACAGTGCCAACAACGGTGTCAGATTTCAAAACTCCACGAGCTTTAAATCCGCGCGCCAAGATTGTAAGAATATGATCGCCATCGATTTCATTTCCTAAAGCATCAATTGCTAAGCAGCGATCTGCGTCACCATCATGTGCGATTCCAAGATCAGCACCTTCTTTTAAAACCGCTGAACGAAGTTGGTGAAGGTGAGTTGATCCACAATCATCATTAATGTTCCAACCATCTGGTTGATTAAAGATCGCAATAACTTCTGCGCCAGCACGTCGATACACCTCGGGTGCAACATATGAAGATGCACCATTGGCACAATCAACAACAATCTTGAGACCCTTCAATGGAGTTTCAACTGAAGACAATAGATGCTTCAGATACTTCTCGATGACAGTTTCATCATTAATCACTCGGCCAACATTGCGACCGGTTGGACGCTCCCATTCTTCGCCCATACGTGCTTCGATTCGGGCTTCAATTGCATCATCTAATTTGCCACCACCGCGAGCGAACAACTTGATTCCGTTGTCTGGCATTGGATTGTGAGATGCAGAAATCATTACGCCTAGATCGCATTTCATTTCAGCAACAAGGTGTGCAATCGCAGGTGTTGGTAAGACTCCAACGCGATAAACATTAATTCCGGCGCTAGTTAAGCCAGCAACAACGGCAGCTTCAAGAAACTCGCCAGATGCGCGTGAATCTTGGCCAACTATTGCGGTTGGTTGGTGGTCTTTATTTGATGAGCTTTCTACCAAGATATGCGCAGCAGCAACAGAAACATCTAAAGCGAGTTCTGCGGTGAGATCACGATTGGCTAAGCCACGGATTCCATCGGTGCCAAAAAGCGCCAATTGAACTCCTTCGGTAAAAGTGAATTAACGCTTTGAGTATTGAGAACGCTTACGAGCCTTCTTAAGACCGTACTTCTTGCGCTCAATAACACGTGCATCACGTGAAAGGAATCCAGCCTTCTTAAGTGCTGGACGGTTTGCTTCTTCATCAATCTGATTGAGTGAACGAGCAACACCTAGACGTAGTGCGCCAGCTTGACCTGAAACTCCACCACCGTTGATGCGTGCAAAAACGTCGTACTGATTTTCGGCACCAACTGTGCGGAATGGCTCTGACACTAGTTGTTGGTGAACCTTGTTTGGGAAATAGTTTTCAAGAGTCTTACCGTTAACAACCCAACGACCTGTTCCTGGAACAAGGCGAACACGTGCAACAGCTTCCTTACGACGACCAGTACCTGCACCTGGTGCCTTGATTGCTGGACGGTTAGTTGCAGCTGCTGGTGTTGACGATGAGTATGAAGTAGGAGCTTCTTCGTTGTCGATTAAATCAAAGTTCTCTGACATTTACTTTTCCCTTACTTCACGATTTGTGAAACTTGATTGAATACATATGGCTTTGGTGCTTGTGCAGCGTGTGGGTGTTCTGGACCTGCGTACACCTTTAGCTTTGATGCGATCTGACGACCGAGTGAATTCTTTGGAAGCATTCCCTTGATTGCCTTTTCAACTGCACGTGTTGGGTGCTTCTCAAGAAGCTCGCCGTACACAGTAGAAGTTAAACCGCCTGGGAAACCTGAGTGATGGTGTGACCACTTCTGTGATGCCTTGTTTCCTGACAACGCGATCTTTTCTGCGTTGATAACAATGACGAAGTCGCCCATGTCCATGTGTGGTGCAAATGTTGGCTTGTGCTTTCCACGAAGAAGAACGGCAGCATGTGTTGCAAGACGGCCCAAGACCACATCTTGTGCATCGATGATGTGCCAGTTACGGACCGCATCACCGGCTTTTGGACTGTATGTACGCACGCTCTTGCCTACCTTCTTATAGTTATCTCTACTTAGATGAAAATGGACGGCGCTCTTGCAAGCGCAGAAGGGAAAGAATACCCGCGTCAGGCTCAGGGGTCAAAATTGCCCTTTAAATCACGCTCGGATAGTCCACCTGGCGAAGGGTGAGGCCACATGATGGAAAGACCAAGCTATCTGAGATCCGGACCTTATTAGCAAGGGTCTGCTCGATCCAATCCGGGCCAAATCGCCCATCTGCCACGCAGACAACTGCGCCGACCAAGTTGCGAACCATTGAGTAACAGAATGAATCGGCAACGACATCACCGATGAGCAACCCTGCAGAGTCTCTGGTCCATTCGAAGCGTTGAAGATTGCGAATAGTTGTGGAGCCCTCACGGAATTTGCAGTACGCGGCAAAGTCGTGGCTGCCCAGCATTAACGCACTTGCCTGATTCATGAGATCAACATCTAACTCGCGATACCACCCAGCCACATCAAGTCGATCCAGTGGTGGAATCGTTTGATTGCCATCCAAAATCTTGTATGTGTAGTGACGGCGTAGGGCTGAAAAACGTGCATTAAATGGACCGGTGACAACTGCGATTTTCATTATCCGTACATCGGTATCCAACATACGATTTAACTTGTAGCTCAACTCATCTAAATTCAGTGATTCAGGTACATCGACATGGATAACCTGACCGGTGGCATGTACGCCTGCATCTGTACGCCCCGCAACAATAGTTTCAATCTTTGATTGAGTTGCAGTTGTTAGCGCTTTCTCAACTTCTTCTTGAACCGTTCTGCGATCTGGTTGTTTACCCCATCCAGAAAAGTTTGTTCCATCGTATGCAAGATCAATCCGTAAACGAAGAAACCCACTCTCAGGGTAGAGAGTGGGTTCCGTCATGATAATAATTTCTAAAAAAGAAAGTTTTACTTATCTTTCTCAGTTAGTAGCTCAATTACTGCCATTGGTGCGTTGTCACCCTTGCGAGGACCGACCTTAGTAATGCGTGTGTATCCACCTTCGCGTGTTGCAAAACGTGGACCGATTTCAGTGAACAGAGTGTGTACAACGCTCTTGTTCTGAATCTGCGCCATGACCTGACGACGAGCTGCTAGATCGCCCTTCTTTGCGAAGGTAACAAGCTTTTCAGCCAAAGGACGTAGGCGCTTTGCCTTTGCCTCTGTTGTCGTGATCTTGCCGTGCTCGAACAACTGCTCTGCGAGTGTGCGTAGAAGTAGTCGCTCATGTGATGGGCCTGAACCCAGACGAGGACCTTTACTTGGTGTTGGCATTTCTTATCTCCTAGGCCTGCTCTGCATCGACGAAATCATCGTCGACTGATGCGTTGTAGTTCTGATGTTGGGTTGGATCGAAACCAACTGGGCTGTCCTTAAGAGACATTCCCATTGAGACAAGCTTTGCCTTGACCTCGTCGATTGATTTTGAACCAAAGTTACGGATATCTAGCAAGTCAGCCTCTGAACGGTTAACTAGTTCACCAACTGTGTGAATGCCTTCGCGCTTCAAGCAGTTGTATGAACGAACTGTTAGATCTAGATCTTCAATTGGAAGCGCAAGATCTGCAGCGAGCGCTGCATCCATTACAGATGGCCCCATCTCGATACCTTCAGCATCAAGATTGAGTTCACGTGCAAGACCGAATAGCTCAACCAATGTGCGTCCGGCTGATGCAACTGCATCGCGTGGCTTCATTGATGGCTTTGTTTCTACATCTACAACAAGGCGATCGAAGTCTGTGCGCTGTTCAACACGAGTTGCTTCTACCTTGTATGTAACCTTCAAAACTGGTGAATAGATTGAGTCAACAGGAATGCGACCGATTTCTGCGCCAGCCTGCTTGTTTTGTACCGCTGTTACGTAGCCACGGCCGCGCTCAACTGTAAGTTCAATCTCAAGATTGCCCTTGCCGTTAAGTGTTGCAATGTGAAGCTCAGGGTTGTGAACTTCTACGCCAGCTGGAACCGCAATGTCTGCGCCAGTAACAACACCGGCACCTGACTTACGGATGTAAACAACTGCTGGCTCATCGTTATCTGATGAAAGCACCAAGTTCTTGATGTTCAAAACGATATCGGTGAGATCTTCCTTGACGCCTTCAAGAGTGGTGAACTCGTGAAGTGCACCTGCAACGCGAATGCTTGTAACTGCTGCACCTGGAATAGATGAAAGCAATGTACGACGCATGCTGTTGCCAAGTGTGTAACCAAAGCCTGGCTCTAGCGGTTCAATGATGAACCGTGAGCGATGCTCAGAAACTACTTCTTCGCTGAGAGTTGGACGTTGTGCAATTAGCACTGCTGCTCCTCTTCATTCGGGGAAATCCACTATTTGATTTCCGCTCTTTCCCCTGATCCTTCAATCAGGGGCCCTACTAAGTACTGCCCGCATGTCCCGTGCTTTCGCACAAGACTTTCAAAAATTACTTGGAATAAAGTTCAACGATTAGCTGCTCTTGAACCTGGGTATCGATGACTGCACGAGCAGGAACTGAGTGAATGATGATTCTCATTTGTGAACCAA
>JBIIQY010000031.1:0-7239 GCA_044341805.1 Candidatus Planktophila sp. | reverse complement strand
CAGATAATGGTCCGGGTTTATCTGCTGATGATCAAGCGCGTATTTTTGAGCGTTTCTATCGCGTAGATGCTTCGCGTCAACGAAACAGTAAAGATGGCAGCGGGTTAGGGCTTTCTATTGTTGATGCGGTTATGCGTGCTCATGGCGGGGATGTAACTGTGGCTTCAGAGCTTGGAAAAGGTGCAGCTTTTACGCTGCGTTTTAAAGGTTGATCAGCTCATACCTTGATCAGCTCATACCTTGATCAGCCCAGTGACTCCATGCTTTTTAGAACGGCGATACGTTCCTGAATTGGTGGGTGGGTAGAAAACATCTTGGAAACTGATTTCGCATCCAACGGTGATTCAATCCAGATGTGGGCAACCGCAGTTGATCGTTGCTGCACAACAGTTGAATCAGCGGCCAGAACTTCTAGCGCTGAACGAAGACCTGCTGGGTTGCGTGTAAATGAAACCGCAGTTGCATCAGCTAAAGATTCACGCTTGCGTGAAATTGCCGATTTCAACATAACGGCAGCAAGTGGGGCCAAAATCAAAATGATTAGTGAGAAAACCAAGGCGATTGGGTTGGCGTTGTTGTTGCTATCGCGACGACCGCCAAAGAACATCATGCGGGCTAAAACATCGGAAACAATCGCGATCGCACCAGCTGTAGTTGCAGCAACCGCGCTGACCAAAGTGTCTCGGTTAGCCACGTGTGCCAGCTCGTGTGCGATAACTCCCTGCAGTTGATCACGATCCATCACATCTAAAATCCCGGTAGTAAAAGCGATCAAGGCATGTTCTGGATTTCGACCAGTTGCAAAAGCGTTGGGGGCATCATCGATGACTACTGCGACTTTTGGCATAGGCAATCCTGATGCAATAGTTATTTCTTGAATTAAATCAAACAACTTTGGGTTGTCTGATTCCTGAATTAACTTTGCGCCAGTCATAGTTAAAACTAATTTGTCAGAGCCGTAGTAAGAACCCCATACCGAGATCAAAGAAATTCCAACTGCGATTGGAACAATGCCAGCACCTGTTCCGCCAAAGTATGAAAGCGCAGCGTAAACAACACACCACATCAATGCCCCCATACCCATGAGCAGACCAATAGTTTTGCGGCGGTTAGCCGCTTGCATCGTTCTAAAGTTCATTGTTAGTTAAAGGAAACGTTTGGAACGTTACGATCTTGTGGATCTTCAACCTCGTAGAACTCGCGCTCTGAAACCTTAGCAAAACCAGTAAAGAAGCTGCTTGGGATGGTTTTTACCGCAGTATTGAGGTTGCGCACATTGTCATTGTAGAACTGGCGTGAGAATGCAACTTTGTTTTCAGTTGTTGCAAGTTCTTCTTGTAATGACATGAAGTTTGAAGACGCCTTTAGATCTGGGTACGCCTCTGCGACTGCAAGCAAGCCACGCAACGCTTGGGTCAACATTCCATCTGCTGCTGCAGTATCTGCAACCGTGCTTGCAGTTGTTGCTTTTGCGCGCGCAGTTACAACTGCATCAAAAGTAGATTGTTCATGCTTTGCATATCCCTTAACGGTTTCAACCAAATTAGGAATCAAATCAGCACGACGCTTAAGTTGCACCTCGATCTGTGCCCACGCTTCATCAACGGTGATGTTCAGGCGAATCAAACGGTTGTATTGAGAGATAAAAAAGACAGCGATAAGAGCAACTGCTGCTAAACCAATGATGAGTTCCATACCTAATTAAACCGCGCTTTCTGTCGGTTTATTCCGACGACTTAATCTATTTTTGATCTGTGGAAATTTAAGAATGAGCGGCTTGGGGTTGGCCCGCGCTGACCTTGATAACGTGAACCGTACTTCTCACTGCCGTAAGGATGCTCAGCGGGAGATGAGAGTTTGATGAGACACAATTGGCCGATTTTCATTCCGGCAAACAACTTAACTGGCAAGTTGGCAACATTGGAAAGCTCAAGCGTGATGTGTCCGCTAAAGCCTGGGTCAATAAAGCCTGCGGTGCTGTGTGTGAGCAAACCAAGGCGACCAAGTGAAGACTTACCTTCTAGGCGACCTGCGATGTCATCGGGCAAAGTAATAACCTCGTATGTGCTTGCTAAAACAAATTCGCCTGGGTGCAAGATAAATGGTTCATCGCCGTCGGCCACAACTTCGCGGGTTAGTTCTGGTTGTTCGATCGATGGATCGATCACGCTGTACTTGTGGTTTTCAAAAACGCGGAAGTACTTGTCCAAGCGCACATCGACAGATGATGGCTGGATCATCGCCTCGTGGAATGGCTCGCAGCCGACTCGGCCAGCTGCTATTTCTGCGCGGATATCGCGATCGCTAAGTAACACGGCGTGAGCCTATACGAGCCGGGGCCCCAAAACTCACGCTCAAATGGGGTTGCGTAAGTTACTGGCGGGTAGGACGATTGCGCCATGAGCCATTACAAAGCAAATCTGCGTGACATTGAATTCTGCCTCTTTGACCTATTGGGTCGCGACAAAGTTATGGGCGTTGCTCCATACGGTGAAGTTGATCGCGATACATCGATGGGAATGCTCGAAGAAGTAAAACGTTTGTGCGAAAACGATTTGGCCGCTTCATTTGTTGAAGGCGATCGCGTTGGTGCGATCCTGAATAAAGAAACTGGCAATGTCACTTTGCCGGAAAGTTTTAAGAAGTCATACAAGGCATACGTCGATGGTGAATGGTGGCGCGTTGATGCACCAGTTGAACTTGGTGGAATGAAGATTCCTCCATCAGTTCGTTGGGCAATTGCCGAAATGGTTTTGGGTTCAAACCCTGCAATTCACATTTATGCATCTGGTTATGCATTCGCTCAAGTTGCTTATGTTCTTGGAACAGAAGAGCAAAAGAAGATTGCAAAGTTAATGGTTGATAAGCACTGGGGTGCAACGATGCAGCTAACCGAACCTGATGCAGGTTCAGATGTTGGTGCAGGTCGCACCAAGGCTGTTCAGCAAGCTGATGGAACGTGGCACATCACCGGAACGAAGCGTTACATCACATCTGGAGATGCTGATTTCTATGACAACGTTGTTCACTTTGTACTTGCTCGCCGCGAAGGTGGCGGACCAGGTACAAAGGGTCTATCACTATTCCTAATCCCTAAGTTCATGTTTGATTTTGAAACTGGCGAAATGGGTAAGCGCAACGGAGTTTTTGTAACTCAACTTGAAGACAAAATGGGTCTTAATGTTTCTGCAACCTGCGAAGTTAACTTGGGCGAAAAAGATCCTGCAGTTGGTTACTTGCTAGGTGATGTGCACGAAGGTATTGCACAGATGTTCAAAGTTATTGAATTTGCTCGCATGATGGTGGGAACAAAGGCGATTGCAACTCTTTCTGCCGGATACATGCAGGCGTTGGCATATGCCAAAGAGCGCGTGCAGGGCGGCGACATGAAGGTAATGAATGACAAGGCATCGCCTCGTGTAACCATTATTAAGCACCCAGATGTGCGTCGTTCTTTGATGGTTCAGAAGTCTTACAGCGAAGGTATGCGTGCACTTGTTCTGTATACCGCATCGATTCAAGATGAGATCGAACTTGCAATCCAGGCTGGCGATAAAGATCGCGCAGAAGATATGGAAAGACTCAATGATCTATTGCTGCCTGTTGTTAAGGGTTACGGATCAGAAAAGTCTTGGACGCTTCTTGGAACTGAATCACTACAAACATTTGGTGGCGCTGGCTTTACTCGCGATTGGCCACTAGAACAATATGTACGCGATGCAAAGATTGATACTTTGTATGAAGGTACAACTGCGATTCAAGGTTTAGATTTCTTCTTCCGCAAGGTTGTTAAGGATGGTGGACGCGCACTTGGCCTACTAGGTAAAGAGATTCAGAAGTTTGCAGAAGCTGGCGGAGCACATGCAGATGAAAAGAAGATGCTGCTTAAGGCACTTGATGATCTAAATGCAATTGTTGCGGTTCTTATTGGACATGCAATGGAGTCACAAACAGATCCAGTACATATCTACAAGGTTGGTCTGAACTCTTCTCGTTGCTTAATGGCCGTCGGCGACATCATCACATCATGGTTGTTGCTACGTCAGGCAGATATCGCAGCTGAAAAGCTTCCTAACGCTGGCAAGGACACAGATTTCTACACCGGAAAGATCGCAGCAGCAAAATTCTTCGTTCGCAACAATCTGCCTCATATCACCGCAGATCGTAAGATCGTAGAAGGAACTGATGGATCAATCATGGACCTCTCTGAATCAGCGTTTTAGGCCTGAATCTGCTTTCTAGTTTTGTGAGGTAGCCTTCTCGGATGCTTACAAAGCACCGCGGAGAGTTTTACCTGATTATGGGAGGGTTGGTTTTCTCCTTTAATGGGGTTATCTCAACCATCGTTTTGGACCATATTTCGCCATTTCGTTTAGCGCAGGTGCGTTCTATAGGTGCATTCTTTATTTTGTTGGTGATCGCTTTGATTATTGATCGCGAATCGTTAAAGACTCCCAAGCAGCTGATTCCCAAGCTTGCGGCCTACGGAATCATTGGTTTTGCTGCGGTTCAGGCGGGTTATTTCTTGGGTATCCAACGCGGAGTGCCGTTAAGCCTGGTTTTGATTATCGAATTCACCGCCCCAATTTGGATCGCGTTGTGGATCAAATATGTTCGCAAAATGTTTGTGCCTGGATCTATGTGGGTCGCAATCGCTCTGTCATTGCTTGGGTTAATACTTCTGGCACAGGTCTGGAACGGTTTAAGTTTTGATTTGATCGGTTTACTAGGCGCGCTCTTTAGCGCTTTTGCACTAACTGCTTACTTTTTAATTGGTAAGAGCTTTGGAACCAGCAGATCTGCGTTGTCGCTAACGGTGTGGGGTCTTGGTATGGCAACCCTTGCCTGGAGCTCATCGATGCCTGTCTGGCAATTTCCTTTTGAAGTTTTCACAATTGATATGGATCTACAGGGTGTATTTGCTGGCAACACCTTGCCGGGTTGGGTGTTAATTCTTTGGATTATTCTGATGGGAACAATTGTCCCTTACCTATTTGTAATTAGTGGTTTGCGATTGTTATCTGCATCAACATCTAGTGTTATTGGAATGATGGAACCGGTTTTTGCAGGAATTTTTGCATGGATTTGGTTGGAACAAAGTTGGAATGGTATTCAGTTGATTGGCGCAGTTGTTGTGCTTGTTGGAATTTACATCGCAGATCGTGCGCGATCTGAAGCGGGTTAAGCCCCGAAGTTATCCTCTGGTGCAGTGTTGTTAGCTTCACGCTGTTGCGTCCAGTCTTGTCCACCACCTGGATTCTGTGGCATATCAACAAAGCGTGCATAGTGAAGTTGTGCAGAAACAACAATCTTTGCAGTTGGTCCGTTACGGTGCTTAGCAACAATTAAATCTGCTTCACCGGTTCGATTTTGATTGTCGTACATGTCATCGCGGTGCAACATGATTACAACGTCAGCATCTTGTTCAATAGACCCTGATTCACGAAGATCGGACAACATTGGACGCTTATCAGTACGTTGTTCTGGTCCACGGTTGAGCTGTGAGATCGCAATAACCGGGATATTTAGCTCTTTTGCCATCAATTTGAGTTGGCGAGAGAACTCAGAAACTTCTTGCTGACGGTTTTCAACGCGCTTACCTGATGTCATCAACTGTAAGTAGTCAATCACAATAAGTTTTAGATCATGACGTTGCTTTAGACGACGAGCCTTTGCACGGATTTCCATCATAGAAAGGTTGGGAGAGTCATCAATAAACAATGGTGCCTCTGAAATTTCACCCATGCGTCGAGCAAGACGGGACCATTCGTCATCAGATAGCGAACCAGAGCGAATATTGTTGAGACCAACACGTGCTTCGGCAGACAACATACGCATTGTGATTTCACTCTTTGACATTTCAAGCGAGAAGATGACAGAGGTTTGGCCGTTGTGAATTGATGCGTTACGTGCAATATCCAAACCAAGTGTTGACTTACCCATCGCAGGACGCGCAGCCAGAATAATCATGTTTCCTGGGTGCAAACCATGTGTTAACTGATCAAGATCTTTAAATCCTGTCATTACACCTTCAACACCAATACCTTTAGAGATTGCTTCGATCTCATCGAGTGCTTGTGGCAAAAGTGTTGCAAGTTGAACATAATCTTCTGATGAGCGACGTTCAGTAACTGCATACACTTCGGCTTGTGCAAGGTCGACCATTTCATCAACTTCACCTTCGGTTGTGTAACCGTATTGAACAATCTTTGTTCCAGCTTCAACTAAACGACGCATGATTGCGTGTTCGCGAACAATTTTTGCGTAGTAACCAGCGTTAGCTGCAGTTGGTACTGATGAAATCAATGTGTGCAGATATGGTGCACCACCTGCGCGTGCAATATCTCCGCGCTTTGAAAGCTCTGCTGAAACAGTTACGGCATCGGCAGGTTCACCGCGGCCATACAAATCAATAATTGCATCGTAAATTAATTCGTGAGCTGGGCGATAGAAATCGCGATCACGAATAATTTCGATGACATCGGCGATCGCATCTTTAGATAAAAGCATTCCGCCGAGAACAGATTGTTCTGCGATTAAATCCTGCGGAGGTGTGCGCTCGAACTCGGCGCCAACAGAGTTGATGTTGGGATCACGAGGGCGGTTGTTGGGAAGTTCTGCGATGCTCACGCGTAAAACCTCCCATATGGCACTGACAAGCCGGTGCTTGTAGATGCGTAACTTAGGCGTTAACCCCTATCGCAGGCGAGGAACAGGGCTCTGGCCTGTGCATGAAGCTGTGCATAAGTAGGTGGATAAGCCCATTTTCCTGTGTACATCGCGGTGGATGCAATGTGCATAACTGTGGGTGCTCACTCTCGCGCAGTTCAAAGGTGCAGGTCAGAGGCCATTTCTATGCACACAGGCTTGTGGATCAAAGTAATTCTGTGAATATCACATCATGAGATTTCAGCTGAGGCAATAAAAAAGCCCGCCACATAAGTGACGGGCCACTAGCTACATTTAAGAGCTAATTTTTATTGAATTACTTATCAGCAACAACGCTTACTGAAACCTTTGCAACAACGTTGTGACCTAGTGAAATCTTCACATCGTGGCTACCAAGCTTCTTGATGTGGCCCTTTGTAGTGATCGTGTGACGATCGATATCCAGACCGGTTGCTACCTTGATTGCAGCTGCAACATCTTTGTCAGTTACTGAACCAAAGAGAGCGCCCTTAGCGCCAACCTTTGCCTTAGCAACAACTGTTGCACCTTCAAGCTTTGCCTTGATCTCTT
>JBIIQY010000030.1:0-7444 GCA_044341805.1 Candidatus Planktophila sp. | reverse complement strand
GTACGCCCGTGCGCTGTACCTAAAACCCGATGCCCGTTCTGCATCAACTGCAAACGGTCCCGAACCTTGAGCTAATTGATCAAGTGCAGCGCGAAAAGCTTCTTCGGTATCAATGATTTCAGGGGTTCCTGCACTTGGCTGCAGAAGTGGAATTGCAACAATCTCTTCACTCATAACTAGCGCCTGCGCGATGAGGAAATTGCTGAAACTCCTTCAGGCACCGGAGCTAAACCAGCAACTTCGGAGATTAAATTGCACCAACTTACGATGTGATAAATTATTTCTTTCGGATCATCAACAATCGGAGTCCAAGACGCACGAATTTCAATTTCAGCTTCATTGTTGCGGGGCGAGAGCTTTCCAAAGGAAGCGCTACTAACGCGAGTTACGGTTCCACTAGGTGAGTTGTACGCACAATTATTTGATTCGAGAGATTCTAGAAACCAGCTCCAGCCGACCTCTGGAAGCAGCGGATCTTCTTGCATGATTGGATCAACGTCGGCGCTTACAAAAGTGACGCACCTAAATTCACCATCCCATGTGGCTTGCCCACCTGGTTCATGCAGCAAGACGAAGCGGCCATTTGCGATTTCGTCCTCTTGATCTCCCAGAAGTCCATTAGAGACATCTACGGAAAATGCAAAGGAAAAAGTCGCTAATTTTTGAGGTGCAGGAACTTCAGTCAAACTTAATTCAGCTCGGGGTGTTACGGTGCGAAGATGATCAATTAAACGCTCAAAACCATTCGCATCCACTGTCTAAGGATAAAGATGCTAGAGCCTGAATCTTGGGAGGCGGGGCGGTAACCTTGCCTCTATGGCATCACTCTTGGCACTTCTCTCAAGTGCGTTATGGGGATCGGCTGACTTTTTTGCAGGTCGTCTTAGTAAGAAGCATCACCCATTTGCAGTATTAGGTTTTTCCCAGGTTATTGGTCTTGCTGTTGGGCTACTGATTGTTCTTGTTTCTGGTGACTTATATGGACGAGCAACTGGCTTAGATGGTTATCTTCTTTCAGGAGCGCTGGCAGGTTTATTCGGATATATCGGTTTAGCGTGTTTATACGAGGGCCTTTCAACAGGACGCATGGGTGTTGTTGCACCGATTAGTTCGATGAGCGCCGTGATTCCATTGATCTATGCAATCGTGACGGGCGACAAACTTTCGATGATTGCATCAATGGGAATTGTTATTGCATTGATTGGTGTCTTTTGTGCAAGTGGTCCAGAACTTTCAAATGGCTTACCGATCAAACCGCTGCTATTAGCGCTGGGTGCAGCAGCTGGTTTTGGAATGTCCCTTACCTTTATGTCTATTGGTTCGCAAGAAAGCGCTTTGCTGACGATGGTGTCTATGCGCGGTGCCACATTTTTTGTAACTATTTCACTTGCTCTTAAGTTTAGAACAACCGGTAAGTTTTCAAAGAAGGATCTACCGATTCTGATCTTTATCGGAGCGGCGGATTTCCTTGCCAATCTACTGCTTGGAGTCGCAACCACAAAGGGACTTGTTTCCGTAGCGATGGTTTTCGGATCCCTGTATCCAATTGCGACCGCGCTTTTGGCTTTCAAATTCTTAAATGAGAGATTGCATAAAGTTCAATATGTAGGAATTGCCTTGGCAGTTACAGGTGTTTCGTTAATCTCAGCTTTTTAGTTGCGAGCTGAATAAAAAGTAGTTCCTGATTCTTCGCGTTTATCTACCTGCGAAAAATGAGCAAGCAGCGCCTTAATGTCCACAGTGTGATCGCCACCTGTAGCAAGAGTAACGCTGAGTTCGAGTTGATCAATCTTTTTATGCTCGAGCAGTTCATTAATCATCGAGATTCCGCCTTCGATTAAAATCCTCTCACCAAAGAGTGCGCGAGCCTTTTCAACTGCTAGAACCGGTGAGCAATTCCAAAACAAAGCCAAGTGATTTCCCTGAACTGGATTAACAAGTGATCTGGAGATAACCACAAGGGGGACCGGAGTCCGGTTGTAAGGCTCATGACGGGCGGTATTGCCACCGACGATAATCACATCGACTTCACGCCGACGTTGCAGAAAAGCTTTTCGATCTTCATGTGAACTAATCCCGGCAGACCTGTTTTCTTTGGAAGTCGAGCCATCGCTACCAACTACTAAGGTTGCAACTACGCTCACGTAGCCAAGTATTACTTACCCACCGTAATTCTTGTCAGTGGCTCTCTGTACCTTTGTTTCATGATCATTGATTGTTCAACCTGCACCATGGCCGCAATTGCATGCAATACATGTGTGGTCTCTTTCTTTCTGGATAACACCTCACAGATCAGCGATGAGACTGTGGGTGCCCTGACCGTGCTTGCTGAGAGTGGCCTGACACCGCCACTGCAATTTAACGCTCGCACAGCCTGAACGAGGCATAAATTCACAGCCGAATCAGCCTTGTTCAGGTTGAGAGGTAGGTCTAGGCGCGGTTAGCCTTGTCCCTATGTCTTTCTGGCTGCGCATTGTGACCGCCTTAGCGGTGATGGCTGGCGTTTTGGCGCCCGTTAGCGCAACTGGCGCCCAAACTTTGGCACAGGTCCAAGCCAAGATTCGCCAATTGGAAGAAGATGCCACCGCTGCCGCTGAAGGTGCGCAAGAGGCAAAGGTGAAATTAGCCGCCTTAACCAAAACCCTTAATGGAATCAAAGCCAAAGCTGAGATCCAAGGTCAAACAGTTGCCACCCTTCAAAAATCCTTAGGCACAATTGCAATCGAGCAGTACAAGTCAGGTGGCTTTGGCCAGAGTTTTGAACTCCTATTTTCGTCGGACCCGTCGCTATACCTTTCATCTGCCGGTGCGCTAGATGCCATCACTCGTCGTAAAGCGGCCCAGCTACGAAAGTTTGAAACCGCGCAGCAAAGATTAAATGCAACCTCTTTGACCGTAAATGACAAGTTGGCTTTGGTGGCTGCGGCCCAAAAGAAATTAACTGCGCAATCTGCTTTAGCGCAAAAGAAGTTAGCTGAGGCGGAGAAACTCTTGTCTAAGTTAACTAAAGCAGAACGTGAGCGTTTAGCACGGTTGGCCGAGGAAGAAGAAGATGCCGATCAAGCCTCATCACTCAAGGCTGCCAAGAGCGCCAGTGGAGTTTCAGGAAGAGCAGGAACTGCAATTAAATATGCTCTGGCACAAATTGGCGACCGATATGTATTCGGTGCAGCTGGAATGACTACTTGGGATTGTTCCGGGCTAACAATGCGTGCCTATAAGGCAGCCGGTGTCTCGCTTCCACATTCATCTGCAGCACAATCTCGACTTGGCAAGAAAGTTTCCCTGAATGCTTTGAAGCCGGGAGACCTCTTGTTCTATGGTCGTCCGGTTTCACATGTTTCGATCTACTTGGGTGGCGGAAAGATGGTGCATGCTCCGCGAAAAGGTTCACGTGTAAAGGTTGCACCTAGTGGGTCGCTCGGAAGAAAACCTTTGGTTGGAGCTCGTCGTTTCTAGTCCCGTCTTATTCGTTACCAATGACTTTGGCCCACGCGCAGGTGGAATTGAAACCTTTGTGATTGGTTTGATCGAACGCAGACCATTTGGCCAAACAATTGTCTACACATCTGCGCAAACTGGCTCTGAAGCGTATGACCAAGCATGGAAAGCCAATTTCGGAGTAACCGTGATTCGAGATCGAGCCAAGATTTTGTTACCAACTCCACGAGTCGCACGTAACCTGTCGCGGGTAATCAAAGAATCAAATATTCAGGTTGCTGCTTTTGGTGCCGCTGCGCCCTTGGGATTGCTGTCTGCATCGATGAAGAAAGCAGGCGTTCGAAAAACCGTTGCGCTGACCCATGGTCATGAAGTCTGGTGGGCCAAGGTTTTTCCTTTCAATTGGGCACTGCGAAAAATTGGAACAAGTGTTGATTCGCTTACTTACTTAGGCGAATTCACTCAGCAAGCTATTTCGAAATCGCTTTCGAAAGCAGCTGCTCAAAAAATGGTAAAGATTGCACCAGGAATCGATGTTGATCACTTTAGCCCGCAAAATTCAGCCCAATTGCGTAAAGAACTGAAGATCGATGATAAGCGAGTCATCGTTTCGGTCGGGCGTTTAGTGCACCGAAAAGGACAAGATCACTTGATTCAAGCTATGCCAGAGATTCTTAAGCGCGTTCCAGATGCACATATTCTGATGGTGGGACAAGGTCCATATCTTTCACACCTTAAGAAGTTAGTTCAAGAGCTTAATCTGGTTGACCATGTCAGCTTTATCGGGAGAATTCAGTATGCCCAGTTACCGCAGTACATTTGCGCTGGAGATATCTTCGCGATGCCATCTCGTTCCAGATTTTTTGGGTTAGAAGTTGAAGGTTTAGGAATTGTGTACCTAGAGGCAAGTGCCTGCGGCTTGCCAGTTATTGCTGGATCATCTGGGGGAGCACCGGATGCAGTTCTAGCTGGTGTAACCGGAATCGTTGTCGATGGAGAAAACAATCAAGAAATCGCGGCAGGAGCAATCAAGTTGCTTCAAGATCTACCTGCGTCAAAAGCTATGGGTCTAGCCGGACGAGAATGGATTATTGAAAATTGGCGTTGGGAAATTTGGGCAGATCGATTTAATAAACTTCTACTGTAAGAGTCCTTTGTCACGCGCAATTTTTACTGCAGCGGTTCGGTTAGCACACTGAAGTTTTCTCAAAACCGTCGAAATATGTGTTTTAACAGTGGAGATGCTTATGAAGAGTTTTAAGGAGATATCCAAATTGCTTGCTCCCTCTGCCAATAAGTAAAGCACCTCTATTTCTCTGGCAGTTATATCAAAATCCAGCGGCTGATCTGCCGCTATGGTGCTCGTAAATGAACCAGGATGTGAAAGTGCAAAGTTGACCGAAGAAATGATTTCTTGCATCGATTGACTTTTTGATAGGTAAGCATTTGCACCTGAACTACGAGCAATCTTTACAAACTGAGCAGGATCATTCAGCGAGAGAATAATGATTGCTATGTCTGGCGAGAATTTACGAACCCATTGCACAACTTCTAGACCAGAGCCATCAGGAAGGTTGAGATCAATAATGATGGCCTCGGGATTAAAGGCGGCAATCTTGGCGCGGGCTTCCTTGAGAGTTCCGGCAGTATCAATTGATGCAAACCCTTTGTCATTGAAAGCTTGGATTAAGCCCTGGCGAACTACCGCATGGTCATCAATGATTAGTAGTCGCGCCATCACCTATCCAATGGGATTGTTACTCCAATTCTTGTTCCATGTTCATCAGATGCAATGGTGATTTCCCCATTGAGTTTATGTACCCGCTCTTGTATACCCGCTAGACCGAATGAGCCAACCTTTGGCGAAGCTCCACCAACCCCATTGTCAGCGATTTGAATTTCAAAACTTGTTGCAGCTGAGTGTTTTTCAATGTTTCGTAAAACTTCTTGCACAATTCTTTCGGTTTCAAACATTGTGTCAATCTGCCCAGTGGGAGCGGGCAAAGGTTCTGAAGTACGTAATTCATGCATCTGTCTACGTAATTTTTCAATTAACCCTGTCGTAGTAAATCTGATCTGCCGTAGCGAATCTTTTAGTTCTGCGTCCTGACATTTCGAAATAGCTTGATCAATGGAAAAGCCCAGGACAACTAGGTCCTGGGCGATTCCATCGTGTAACTCTTGTGCGAGGGTTACCCGCTCATTGTTCACTTTGCGAACAATGCGTCAATTTCCTTCGCAAACTCCTTCGCAACTACATGTCGCTTTACTGAAAGCTTGGCGGTTAAATGGCCGCCAGCAATAGTGAAGTCAGTTGTCAGCAGAGTGAATTTACGAATTGATTCTGCCTTACTAACAGCCTTATTGGCCTCATCAACTGCGGTTTGAATGACAGCAATCAAATCCGGATCATTGACCAAATCAGCAATTGATGCGCCATCCTTCTTGTTGTTTGCTACCCATCCCTTGAGTGCATCTGGATCGAGTGTTACCAAGGCTGCAATAAATGGTTGATTGTCTCCAACAACCATGCACTGGCTTACCAATGGATGTGCGCGAAGGCGATCTTCAAGTACTGCCGGTGCAACGTTCTTTCCACCTGCGGTAACGATCAATTCCTTCTTGCGACCAACAATGTAAAGGAAGCCATCTTCATCGAGCTTTCCTAGATCGCCAGATTTAAACCAACGCTCTGAATCAAATACTTCATCGTTTGCTGCTTGGTTCTGCCAGTAACCGTCCATGACGATTGGGCCACGAAGCAATACTTCACCATCTTCGGCAATCTTTACTGATGTACCTGGAATTGGTCGTCCAACAGAACCGACGCGTTGGGCTCCAATTAGATTCAAAGTTGCACCCGCTGTTGTTTCAGTTAAACCGTAACCTTCAAGAACGGTTACTCCGGCACCACGATAGAAGTGACCAAGACGGGCACCGAGAGGTGCACCTCCCGAGATCGCAGCTTCTACGCGTCCACCCATTCCTGCGCGGATCTTGCTGTAGACCAACTTGTCGAACAAGCCATGCTTGAGCTTGAGAATCGGGGAAACCTTCTTCTTATCAAGGGCTTCAGAGTATGCAATTGCAACTGCAGCAGCTTTACGGAAGATATCTCCCTTTCCTGCAGCTTCTGCCTTTGCTTCTGCGCCGTTGTAGATCTTTTCAAAGATACGTGGAACAGCCAATACAAATGTTGGCTTAAATGAAGCAAGATCCATCGGTAAGCGACCAACAGGATCACTGCAATGTGCCATATGAAGGCCAGCTGAAATTGAACCAATTTGAACCATGCGTCCAAATACGTGTGCAACTGGAAGGAACAACAGCGTTGATCCACCAGGCTTTAGGAATAACTCGCTTGCACCTTGAACAACATTGCCGCACTCCGAAAGGAAGTTAGCATGCGAAAGTTGCACACCCTTTGGCTTACCGGTTGTTCCAGATGTGTAGATAAGTGTTGCAAGAGATGCGGGCGTAATTGCGTTACGGCGACGATCGATTTCATCATCACCAATGTGCTTGCCAGCTTCGCGTAAAACTGTCAGGACATCTTCAGTCATCGTCCACATGTGACGGGTATGTGATGGCTGGACTGTCTTTACTAATTCAGCAAGGGCTGGTGTTTCTACAATGATTGCAACTGAATGTGAATCGTTAAGAATCCAATCAATCTGTTCTGCAGAAGAAGTGTCATAAATTGGGACAACGACACCGCCGGCAAACCAGGTAGCAAAATCTAGAATGGTCCATTCGTAACGTGTACGAGCCATAATCGCTACGCGATCACCTATCTGTACGCCCGAAGCGATCAAGCCTTTCGCTGTTGCGCGAATCTCTTCTTCAACTTCGCGAGCCGTTACAGGTTGCCATCCCTCGCCCAATGGGCGAGACATGATGATGCGCTCTGGCTCAAACCAGGCACGTTCAGCGATGAGATTTGTTAGGTTTCCGGCAGTTGCTGCGGGAACTAATGGAGGGATTGAGATTTCATTCATGGGGG
>JBIIQY010000008.1:0-25529 GCA_044341805.1 Candidatus Planktophila sp. | reverse complement strand
GCGAAGGCTCACAAAGTGGCCGTCGCCATTTAGATCGTTTCTTAGATGAGGCAGCAAAGTTTGAACGCAGTGGTGGATCAGTGTCGGCTTTCCTTGATTGGTTAGATGTTGCATCAGATGAAGAAGGTGGATTAAAGGTTGGAGCCCCCGAAGTACGCACAGGTGTGGTTCAAATCCTTACTGTTCACATGGCTAAGGGTGCCGAATGGGATGTTGTCGCTGTCCCTGGATTATCCGAAGGAACTTTCCCAGGAGTAAATCGAAGCGATCCAGACAATTGGTTAAAGAATGAAAAGCATGTGCCATTTGCCCTACGCGGTGATGCACACGAACTTCCATACTTTTCTTTAGATGGCATCACCAAAAATAGCGATGCGGCAAAGGCGATTAAAGAGTTTGCTCGTCAATGTGTGGATCAAATCAAGATGCGTGAAGAAATGCGCCTTGCCTATGTTGCAGTCACCCGCGCCCGCACACATTTAATTTGCACAACATCGTGGTGGCGAGATGGAGCGAACTCGGTTTCTCCATCAAACATCTTCACGCTTATCGCAGGTGCAGCAAGTGCCAATGGTGGCCGACTAATTAGCGATGTTGCAGCACCGGATGATGATGCTGAAAACCCAACCCTAGAAAATCCTCAGACAGCTATATGGCCACGAGATTACTTAGGGGATAAGCGCGCACAATTTGATGCAGCGATGGAATTGGTTAAAGCATCTTCTGTGCATCCACTGATTGATTCACAGGATCCCGAAGTTAATTCGTGGATTATGGATGCTCACAGTTTGATTACGGAACAACGCAATAGAGCTTCAGATGTTCTACAGGTTGCGTTGCCAACTCGTTTATCCACATCGACCTTAGTTGCGCTACATGAAAATCCACAGGAGCTTGCCCTGAACATTCGCAGGCCAATGCCGCGTGGACAAGATCCTTATTCGCGTCGTGGAACCGCTTTCCACTTGTGGGTTGAACGCCAATTTACTGATGCAGCCACATTATTTGGTGATGAATACTTGGATTACTTAGATCCACTAGATGATGATTCAAAATTAGAAGATCTAAAGGCAGCTTGGCTCAAGAGCGAATTTGCTAATCGCACACCAGCACGAGTCGAAGTTCCCTTTGAAACCACTATTGCTGGCGTGCTGATTCGAGGCCGAATCGATGCCATTTATGCGGACGGAGATGGCTTCCAGGTAGTTGATTGGAAGACTGGTTCAAAGCCATTAGGAAAGTCTGCCCAAGTTCAATTAGCCATGTATCGCTTAGCGTGGGCCAAGTTATCAGGTTGTGAAATCTCAAAGATCTCTGCGGCTTTCCATTATGTTCCAACCGGCATTACCGACAAGCCTTCAGATTTGTTGGATGAGGCCGCCTTGATTGCACTGATTACTGCAGTTGAGCTACCACCGCAATAAACATTCAGTAAATAGCCAGTCGATGGTGATTACAGAGCTGGTTGTCAACAGTCTGCTGGTTGTCAAGAGTCAGTTATGTAAAGAGCAATCAATTGTAATTACTTGGTGTCAACCACAATCTGTAAAGGTAAGTGATCACTCATTCCCGCGTGAACATAAGTAATCTGTTCAATATCATTGGGTGTCAGTGTTTGTGACAACATGAAATCAATTTCAACCTTTGGCTGCCAGCTCGGAAAAGTCTTACCCGTTGTAAGGACATTCCACTTTAGGCCGCCCACAATTCTTCGCGACGGGATATTGAAATCACCCATCAGCAAAGTCTTTTCAGGAGCAACACCTAATGTATTTGCCCAACGCTTGATCTGCCTTAACTGTCGATAATTAAAGAAAGGAACAAATGAAAGATGGGTATTGATAACTAACCAACCATTTTCCAGAATTACACCTAATGCACTACGTGGATGATCGCGCACATAAAAACGCTTCAACTTGCCGTCAACCGGAAACATCATAAAAACGCCAATCGGTGCACCCTTTAAATCTAAACGATGCCAGGATTTAACAGGTAGCGCTGAAACGATACCAATTCCGTAGCCAGCTTCACCTTCGGAACTTTTGTTTGTCACAATCTTTAGATCGTCACTATTTGGTTTGCGCCATTTTTCATCTGGATCACCAAACAAGGAAGGCGCAAAAGCCCAATCAGCAGCCTTCATTACAGTTGCAATGTTTCCCACTTGATTGTGATTGCCTGAACGCTCTAGAAAGTAATCAACTTCCTGGACCCCAATAACATCGCTTTGTAGCTGCAGGATCTGCGCCGCTAAGACGGCCGAAGCATCAACCTTTGGATCAGGTGGAATAGCCATTCCGTGCAGCAAATTCCATGAGGTTACGCGCATTGGCTAAGGCTAGTAGCGTTCACCCCTATGAGCGCGCGCAACCCTGATTCCACCCCGGCTTCGCTCTCGCCTATCAATCGCGAAAGCGAATTGCGCACAGATGCGGCCAAGTTGGAACAACTATGGCAAACCGCTCAGATTATTCATCTAGTCGATGCCCGCTTAAGCGCAGCCGATGATTCCTTGACCTTTATTGATGCAGCTGCGGTGTCAGCACTTAGTGATGTTTTTGTCCAAGGGGATCGATTCTTCTTGGGAATCGGCCGCGATGATAATCAGGCTTACTTTGCTTGGCACACAACTTGGATCAACACACCAGAAGATGACGGCACTGAAGAGTTTTCCCAGCGAAAGTACGAAGGCTTTAAATCTTTGCGCGAACTTGGTGGCACTTTAGATGCCGATGAATTAGCCCTTGCCATGCATGCAGTTGGTTTAGCAAACTGGCATGCAACCCACACACATTGTGCACGTTGTGGCGCGCTGACAAAGAGTGATCTTGGCGGAAGTGTTCGCATCTGCCCACAAGATTCAACACAACATCATCCCCGCACAGATCCTGCCGTCATTGTTTTAGTCAAAGATAAAGATGATCGCATTCTTTTGGGACATCAACCTGTCTGGCCCGCTAAACGTTTTTCTACCTTTGCAGGTTTTGTTGAAACTGGTGAATCTTTTGAAGAGTGCGTATCCCGCGAAGTCTTTGAAGAAGCCGGTGTGTATGCATCAGAGATCAAATACTTAACATCTCAGCCTTGGCCATTTCCAGCATCGATCATGATCGCCTTTGAAGCGATTACTCATCGCCCAGAAGAAGCCCGTCCTGATGGCACTGAAATTACTGAAGTACGCTGGTTTTCACGTGATGAAATGAAAAAGGCTGTGGCAGATAATGAAATCTTGTTGCCACCAACAATGTCAGTTGCACGTCGAATGATCCAGGCTTGGTACACACGTGTTGATGGATATACCCGTGATCAATTACACGGTGGTGAGTCATGGAGACCGTAGGAAACCTTCGCGCAGAAGAGATTCTGGAAGCTTTAGATAATGAACAGCGCGCAGTCGCACTTGCTACACGCGGTCCTGTGTGCGTCATTGCAGGGGCTGGAACAGGTAAGACCCGCGCAATTACGCACCGCATTGCATACGCCGCAGCGATCGGAACAATGGATCCGCACAAAGTTTTAGCGCTGACCTTTACCGCTCGCGCCGCTGGAGAAATGCGCACACGCCTTCGTTCATTAGGTGTGCCATCAGTTGCAGCTCGCACAATCCACGCAGCAGCTCTGAAGCAGCTGACCTTCTTCTGGCCACAGGTATTTGGCGGCCGAACACCTGATTTGCTCACGACTAAGAGCGGATTTCTCACCGAAGCCATCAAACGCGCTGCGTTGCAAGGCGAACTGTCCATCACCTCGCGTGATCTGCTGCGCGATATCGCAACCGAGATCGAATGGGCCAAGGTTTCACAAGTTGCCCCTTCTGATTACTTGAGCGAATCGCAAAAGCGCACCGTTAAGCCGCGCATTAATCCAGAGCAGTTAGCCAAGGTCTACACCGCATATGAAAGCGTGAAGCACCAAGAGCGCGCTATCGACTTTGAAGATGTTCTGCTGCTGACAACAGCGATGATCGAAGAAGAACGCGAAGTTCGGGAACGCGTGCAGGATCAATACCGATTCTTTACTGTTGATGAGTATCAGGACATTTCTCCGCTACAGCAACGTTTAATCAACGCCTGGCTTGGTTCTAGAGAAGAGCTGTGTGTTGTGGGCGATCCAGCACAGACCATTTACTCTTTTGCCGGTGCAACACCAGTTTTCCTTAACTCATTTACGCAACGCTTTCCAGAAGCCGAAGTTGTTCGGCTAACTACTGGTTATCGATCAACGCCAGAAATCATCTTTACCGCTAACAGCATTCTGCGAAAAGGTGCCATGGGTAACGAACTTGTCGCGATCAATGATCACGGCAGCAAACCAACTATCAATGCCTACAACGATGAATCATCAGAGATTGCTGGAATTGTCCAAGACATCACCAAGTTGATCTCTGAAGGAACACCCGCACAAGAAATTGCAGTTCTGGCTCGCACCAACAACCAACTCAATGGTTTAGAAAAAGCGATGAACTCTGCAGGTTTGCCATACCAAGTTCGAAACACAGAGCGCTTCTTTGATCGCAAAGAGGTTCGTGATTTCCTCAAGCAAGTTCGTACTGCATCAGTTATTCCAACCGAAGGTGTTGTTTGGTTGGATGAACTTCGTACCCTTGCTCAACCATTTTTAACTGGGGGAGCAATTGATGGAATTGCAGCTCTTCTTCACTTAGCTCGCGAGTTAGATAGCGACAGTGGATTTACTCCCAAGAATTTACGAACATACTTACGCGAAGTCGAAGATCGAGTGCAACAAAACAATCCTCCAACAATGCCCGTTACAACTCTTGCAACCTTGCACGCAGCAAAAGGTCTTGAATGGGAACGCGTTTTCTTGATGGGCGTTAGCGATGGAATCTTGCCGCTTGAAAACAACAGCACCACAGGTGATCAAGCATCAATTGATGAAGAACGTCGCTTGTTCTACGTAGGCATCACCCGTGCAAAATCAGATCTTCGCCTTAGCTATCGCGGCAAAGCCTCACGATTCTTGGCTGAGGCAGGCCTGGCTAACTAGCCTCAAGTACCTCATTTACGCTCATTTATGCGGGGATTTAATTACCTTGCCAGTACCTCAACCCATGCTTTATAGTTACGACTTCAACTTCATGGCGGAGTTGAAAATGATGGAAGGGA
Source organism: Candidatus Planktophila sp. (assembly GCA_044341805.1). Lineage (GTDB taxonomy): Bacteria > Actinomycetota > Actinomycetes > Nanopelagicales > Nanopelagicaceae > Planktophila. The sequence goes on along the minus strand of JBIIQY010000008.1, from coordinate 20,403 downwards.
ACGAATATGTCTAACGCATCATTCGTATCAGCAAACGCTTTGCGTTCTGCTGTGATTCCTTCTGCTCATACAACCAATAAGCCTTCTACTTGGCATGCAACAAAGCCAGCGTTTTACGCAGCTTTTTATGCCGGATACGAGGCCAATGGTGGTTCAATCGAATAATTCGATTTAGAACTGAAGCCAAGGGCCTCGAATCCAAAAGGATTCGGAGCCCTTTTTGTTTTCCTAAAACAAACTTCACTCCAGAAAACCAACGACAACCACAAGAGACCGAAGCAAGAACTAACAGAAAGAAGAGGTGAGAACATGAGCGTTCTCTTCAGCGAACTACTAGTACCAGGCTGGGCAGATGAGAAGATCGGTTTGGATGCCGTAACGGGCACTTACAGCGATGGGTCATCATTTAATTTGCCATGCCACACAGCAGATCCTGAGCTCTTCTTTTCTGAGGATGAGATGCAAGTACAAGAGGCTAAGTCGCTCTGCGGCGGATGTCCTGTGCGTGCACAGTGCTTAGAAGGTGCGTTATCACGCCAAGAGCCAGCAGGTGTGTGGGGCGGCGAACTATTTGAAGATGGTCGCATCATCGCCAAGAAGCGCAAAGCTGGACGACCTTCTTTGAAAGAGGTTGCTGCTCGCAATGAACAAGGTGAACTAATTGAACTCAATGTTGCAAAGAGTGAGCGCGAGGAAAGTGCTGCTTAAGCTGCAAACATGTTCAAATTAGTTAGCGATGGCCACAAAGCAAAGAGAATTGAGATTGGCAAGATAAGGAAAACAACTGGAATCATCATTGAGATTTCAGCCTTACCAGCCGCTCCCATTATTCGATTGCGTTGATTGCCTCGAGCCTCGACTGCGTGACGAGAGAGAACTTCCACAAGAGGTGCTCCACGCAGTGTTGCAGTTACTAATGCATCCACAAAACGCCGAATCATTACAGACTTAACTCTGCGGCCCATGGCATCCAAGCATTCATGCAATGGCGCACCTGAACGGACTTCAGTTACAACTATCTGAAACTCTTTAGCCAGTGCTCCATCTGCACTATTTGCTATGCGTAACATCGCGCTTAATGGAGTCTCGCCAGCAGCAATTGCAAGGGTCAGTAGTTCAACAATGGCGGGGAATTCAGCCTCAATAAGTTCGCGCCTCTCCTTAACATCCTGGGTAAGTTGACGATCAATCAGCAGATAAATCCCAGTAGCTGTAAGAGCAGTTGCTGAAATTGCAAGAATCAAACTGCCGGAGAAAGCTGTTACTAGAGCAAATGTGATTGCAGCTGAACCGGCGCAATATCCATACTGCTTGATTCGAAACTTTTCATAATCAAGTTCCGAGGCCTTACCCAGCTCTTCGAGTCTGATTCGAAGATTTGTTGTGTCTGCACTCGTACAAGCGCTTTTGCGAGAAAATTTCTTGGCTTCGCTCAACGGGTCTAGGCGATCTCCAATAAGAATAAGTACAGCAGCTGGAATCACGAGCAATGCGGTCACTAGTAATGTTGCAATCATCTCGGTACTCCAATAAACACTCGTGGTGTTTGGGGTAAGCGGCCAAGTTGATTCATCCAAAGATAAGCAATCGCGGTCATTACTAAACCAACTATCAGTACTAACGCACCAGTTGGAGTCGAATAAGCCACAGCTGTACTTGGTTGAGTTGATAAGAGCAACAAAAGAATCCAGGGTGCGGCGGCAGAGATATGTGCAGAGTTCTTAATCCAGCCATGCTTCACGTCAATCTCACGCCTAAGTGCTAAATCTTGACGGAGAAAATCTCCTAGTGTGCGCAGAATCTGCAAAAGCTCACTGCCTCCCAAACTTTTTGCAATCAAAAGTGCTTCAAATATTTGATCACTACCGTGGTGCGAAAAAGTAGATTTGAGATCTTTAATGGCTTCCCCTAAATCTCCGCTGCTAAATAGAGCCGCCTTGAATCCTAAAAAAGAGGGTCTAAGAATCTCTGGCCCCCGAGTTGCCAACCCAGCCAAGGACTCCGAAAGTGAAAGCCCTGATTGAATTCCAGACATCAAGTGATCGATAACTTCTGGCCACGCCGCGATTAAAGCCGCTTCATTCAAGGTATTTTTCGTTCTTACTGTTACAAATGCAATACCTGCCGCCAGAGTTCCAAAGGCACTTGCTATAACAATGGACCGAGTCATCAACAAGACAAGCGCGGTAGCAACCGATGCTGAAATTCCTATTCGAAGTGACAGTTTCATACGTGCCACCAAGATGACAAAGGTGAGCCAATAGTTTCAAACTTTTCCGGGTGTGGAAGTGAACCAACTCCTCGGATGTATTGCTGGCCGTCCCACTTCCAGAGCATTTCAATTTCAGCACGATCATTTTCATAACGCCCTGTGACAGCTGCAACCTCATTTATCCGTCGCGCTCCGGAAGCATCAAGAGTTGCATGAACAATGAGATCAATTGCCGAAGCGACAGTCGGGGCGATGAACTTGTGTGAAATGTTTTCACCAGCAAGAAGGGGAAGTGTTTGTAGCTTGATAATTGCATCTCTTGGTGAATTTGCATGAAGAGTGCCCATTCCCGGTAAGCCAGAATTCAAAGCAATCAAAAGATCTAAAGCTTCTGCTTCGCGCACTTCTCCAACGATGATTCTTGTCGGACGCATTCGCAAAGACTCTTTAATCAATCTGCGAAGCGGAATCTCCCCTTCGCCTTGCAGATTTGGGCTGCGTGTTTGCATTTGAATAACATCGGGTAACTGCGGAGTAAGTTCAAAAACTTCTTCGATGGTGATCACCCGCTCGCTGCGAGGAACTGCGCCAGCTAATGCATTCAGAACAGTGGTTTTTCCTGCTTGTGTTCCCCCACAGACCAAGATGTTTAGTCCGGCTTGCACACTTAGAACTAAAGCGGTTCCAATTTCCTTGCTCATAACGGAGCGTTCAACCAGGTCGTGGACTGAGAGGTTCTTCATAAGGTGTTTACGGATGTTCACTGCCCAATGCGCGGCGGTTATTTCTGGGATAACAACATGTAAACGACTTCCATCGGGCAATCGAGCATCGACAAATGGATGAGATAAATCCAACCTGCGCCCACTCCACATCAACGCTCGCTCTACGATGTTGCGCACCTCATCAGATGTGAGCAACAGGTTGGTTAATTCACTTCGGCCATTGCGTGCGATAAAGATTCGCTCGGGTGAATTTATCCAAACCTCTTCGATAGTTGCATCTCTCATGAAAGGGGCAAGCGGTCCAAAGGTCACATCAATATCTAGTTCCATGCGGAAAAGGTAGAGCGGGAACTGACACAATTACCTACGCTGTGGATACTGCAAACCGTTGGGGAGAAGTTAATTTGCTATGAGTTCAGCTCGATCGAGCCTGGCCAAAAGTGAAAGTGAAGTTTCATGTTCCGCGCAGACAACAATGGAAACTTTGATTTGTAATGTGTGATCTACGGTGAGTGATGTTGATTTTAATAAACGCTGGACAAGCTGTTCGGCGTGAGAAGCACCATCTCTAACGATAATCACTACTTCATTTATACCTAGCCTGCCAACGCACTCTTCTTGTCTTGTTAATTGTGTGAGTTCATGGGCAAAATGCAGCACGTCATGTGCCCTCACCTGATCGGATTCTGGATTGATAAAAAGTATTTTGACTAGGGCAAGAGGTTTTTGAGTTCTTGTGGCAAATAACATTTCACGCCGCAGTTGCTCATAGAAATATGAAGGGGAGGATAAGTGTGTTTGAGAGTCATGAATTCCGTCGTGCGAGAACAGCATTGTGACTTCCTTTGAGTTAGCCTTATCCCTATGACTCAAGATCCTGCCAAAGCAGCCAAGGCTCGCGCACTAGTGGCATCCCTACTCTTTGTTGAGGCTGCGGTTATTGCAGGTCTGGGGTTGTGGCTAGTTGTCTTTAGCTTTACGCATGAGAATGTTGAGATTCTGCCGCTTCTAGGAGTTTTGCTTTTTGCACTTCTTGGATCAGCAGGATTAGCAGCATCTGCCATTGGTTATCGACGTGGCAAGTACTTCGGCAGATCTCCTGCAGTGCTAGCTAACTTAATTGCACTGGGTGTTGTTTCATATCAAGTAGAAGCTCACTTGTGGTGGGTTGCAGGACCTTTAGCCGCACTTGCTGGTGCAACTCTTATCTCTGCTTTACGTGCAATTCCAACTGACCTTTAATCAACGCGAGGATTACCACTCAACAATCTGATTGTCTTCCCACAAAACTCCAGTGGTATCTCCTGCATTAAATTCACGAGTTGCGAGCCACAAAGCACACGCTGCACCTTCTTCAGCGGTGCGAGGTGCATCGGGTCCACCCATATCTGTTTGTGAATGATTAGGACAGACTGCATCAACTAATAATCCACGGGCACCTAATCCAGTTTCATGTGCAAGGTTTCGAACCATTGCATTAACTCCGGCTTTGCTAATTCGATAAGGGACAAGACCACCTGTGTTTCCTGGTCCTGACATTCTTCCAAGGCAAGCAGAGTAAATAATTACTCGACCTTTGCGAGCATCTGCCATTGAAGGAACTAATCCATTTACAAGAATGAAAACTGAATCAAGATTGATTGACAAGACTCTGCGCCATTCTTCATCAGTGGTGCGCAAAGTTTTAGACATTTTTTCACTCATGACACCGTGAGCCAGAATCAGCACATCAGGTGCCGAATGTTCTGCTGCGATTTGAACTGTGGTTGCTCGGGTTGCAGCTAGATCTTCAAGATCAACGGCATAAGTTGAAAAATGGCGATCTGGAAATTGATCCTGCAGAGATTGCTGGGCACTTGTCAGTCGGCCCTGATCCTTGGCCACCATTACAAGGTCATATCCCTGAGCAGCTAACCCCTTGGCATTTTCAAAGCCCAGGCCTCTGCTGGCCCCTGTAATTATCGCTTTTGGCATGGGTTAAGGGTGGACTAAATGCCACCTCTTTGCAGGGCGAAATGGGTGTGGCCAATCTCGCCCAATCAGGAGGAAATCGAGTTTAATCATGCGGGCTAAGGCCGATAGGCTAGGCCGCGTAACCAATGCAAAAGGAGTTTGCCAGTGTCGGCACAGGATTTTGGTGCAAATGATTGGCTCGTTGATGAGATGTACGAGCAATATCTACAGGATCCTTCTTCCGTAGACCCTACATGGGTTGAATACTTCAAAACAAATAAGCCAGGTTCACCTGCAGCTCAAACATCTTCTGCTCCCCAATCATCAGCAAACAAGGGTGTGCCTCCAATTCCTAAGGCGCAACAACAAGCAGCTACACCTGCACCTGTTGCAACAGCACCGGTTGCACAACCAGCACCTGTTGCAGCCGCACCAGTTGCAGCCGCACCTGTTGCACAAGCCGCAGCAGCGCCAGTGTCACAACCAATCGTTCGTGAGTCTGCATCTGCGCAACCAACTCCGGCAGATCCAATTGTGAAGCCAGCACCAGTTTTGATTACACCAGGTGCATCATCACTTGAACCAATTCGCGGAGTTAGCGCTCGCGTTGTTCAATCCATGGAAGCATCACTTTCTGTTCCAACTGCAACATCAGTTCGTGCAATTCCTGCGAAGTTGATGATTGATAATCGAATTGTTATTAACAACCACTTAGCTCGTGGTCGTGGCGGAAAAGTTTCATTTACTCACATCATTGCTTACGCGATGATCAAGGCAGTTCGTGCCATGCCAGAAATGAATGCCTTCTTTGGCGAATTAGATGGCAAGCCAGCAATTGGAAAGCCAGAACACATTAACCTTGGTGTTGCAATCGACTTGGCAAAGCCAGATGGTTCACGTCAGCTTCTCGTTCCATCAGTAAAGGGTTGCGAAGAATTAGATTTTGCGCAGTTCTGGAATGCATACGAAGCAGTAATCAAGAAGGCTCGCTCTGGAGCACTAACTGTTGAAGATTTTGCCGGCACCACAATGTCGATCACTAACCCAGGAACACTTGGAACTGTTCACTCAGTGCCACGCCTTGTTCAGGGTCAAGGATTGATTTTGGGTGTTGGAGCCATGGATTACCCAGCAGAGTTCCAAGGGGCGAGCGAAGAAACCCTCATAAACTCGGCTGTTAGCAAAGTAATTACCCTTACAAGTACTTACGACCACCGCATTATTCAAGGTGCACAATCCGGTGATTTCTTGCGTCGCATGCACGAGTACTTGTTAGGTGCAGAAGGTTTCTACGATGAGATTTTCTCAGCGCTTCGAATTCCATACGAGCCTATTCGCTGGGCGAAGGATTTTGCATTTACACGCGATGAAGAAATCAACAAAACCGCTCGTGTACAGCAATTGATTCAGGCTTACCGCACATTTGGTCACTTAATGGCTGATGTTGATCCACTGGAATATGTGCAACGTTCACACCCTGATTTAGATGTTGTTACACATGGATTAACTCTGTGGGATCTTGATCGCGAATTTGCAACTGGTGGATTTGGTGGCAAAAGTTTCATGCCACTTCGCAAGATTCTTGGAATCCTGCGCGACTCTTACTGCCGTTCTGTTGGTGTCGAATACATGTACATCCAGGATCCGGTCGAACGTAAGTGGATTCAAGACAAGGTAGAAGTTGGTTACGCCAAACTGCCTCGCGAAGAACAGCTACGTGTTTTGCGTAAGCTCAACAGCGCCGAATCTTTCGAATCATTCCTACACACAAAGTTTGTTGGACAAAAGCGTTTCTCTCTAGAAGGTGGCGAATCTGTAATTCCACTTCTTGATGCGGTTGTTTCAGCTGCAGCCGAAACTGGTCTTGATGAGGTTTGTATCGGTATGCCGCACCGTGGTCGCCTCAATGTTCTTGCAAACGTTGCAGGAAAATCAGCCGGACAAATTTTCCAAGAGTTCCAAGGACACTACGCAGAGAACCAAGTTCAAGGTTCTGGCGATGTGAAGTATCACTTAGGTACTTCAGGAGTATTTACTTCTGAAACTGGCGCACAAACCAAGATTTATCTTGCTGCAAACCCATCACACCTTGAGGCTGTTAACCCAGTTCTTGAAGGAATTGTGCGTGCAAAGCAGGATCGACTAAACGTTAAGAACGCCTTCTCTGTTATGCCTATTTTGCTTCACGGAGATGCTTCATTTGCAGGCCAAGGCGTTAACGCTGAAGTTCTACAGCTTTCACAATTGGGTGGGTACCGCACAGGCGGAACTGTTCACATTGTTATTAATAACCAAGTTGGTTTCACAACTTCACCTCATGCATCTCGTACATCTCAGTATTCAACTGACTACGCGAAAATCATTCAGGCACCTGTTTTCCATGTAAATGGTGATGATCCTGAAGCATGTGTTCGCGTTGCACGTTGGGCCTTTGAATACCGTCAACAGTTCAACAAAGATGTTGTAATCGACATGATTTGTTACCGTCGCCGCGGTCACAACGAAGGTGACGAGCCAAGCTTCACACAGCCATTGATGTACAAGCTGATCGATGCAAAGCGTTCAACACGTACTTTGTATACAGAAGCACTTGTAGGTCGCGGTGACATTACTCCGGAAGAAGCCGAGGGAATCGCACGCGATTACCAAGAGCAGCTCGAATCAATTTTTGCTGCAGTTAACAACATCGAGCCTGAACACGATGCAAACTTCAAGGCACCTGTTGCACCAGCTGCAGAGGCAATAGATACAGCAATCTCTGAAAATGTCGCACGCGAAATTGCTGCGACTCAACTGGCAGTTCCAGAAGGATTTACGGTTCACCCTAAGTTGACACCACAACTAGCAAAGCGTGTTGAATCATTAAATGATGCAACGATCGACTGGTCTACCGGTGAAATGTTGGCATTTGGTTCTCTGCTCAAGGAAGGCCACCCAATTCGTCTTGCGGGACAAGATGCACGCCGTGGAACATTCTCAAACCGTCACGCCGTGATCATCGATAAAGAAAATGGCAACGAGTGGACACCGCTTCGAGCATTGATTAGCAATGAAAATCAGTTCTTTGTAGTTGACTCATTGCTCAGCGAATACGCGGCTATGGGCTTTGAATATGGCTACAGCCTTGAACGTGAAGAAGCGCTTGTTCTTTGGGAAGGCCAGTTCGGCGACTTTGCCAACGGCGCACAGACAGTTGTCGATGAGTTCATCTCTTCTGCATTGCAGAAGTGGGGCGAGCGTTCATCCCTAGTACTTCTACTTCCACATGGATATGAAGGACAAGGCCCAGATCACTCATCAGCTCGTATTGAGCGTTACTTGCAGCTGTGCGCAGAGCAGAACATGACTGTTGCTCAGCCTGCAAGTCCTGCGAATTACTTCCACTTATTGCGTTGGCACATGAAGAATCCTGCACGTCGTCCTTTGATCGTGTTTACTCCAAAGTCAATGCTTCGCCTTAAAGCTGCAGCATCTGCGCTGTTGGATTTCACATCAGGACATTTCCAACCAGTAATCGGTGATGATTCAGTTCAGAACGCTTCACGCGTTATTTTCTGTTCAGGAAAGATTTATCACGACTTAGTTGCAGAGCGCACAAAGCTTGGTGAAACAGGAACAGCAATTGTTCGCGTTGAACTTTTGTACCCACTTCCAATTGATGAAATGGTTGCAGAAGCAAACAAACATCCAAATGCAAACTTGCTCTGGGTACAAGATGAACCTGCTAACCAAGGTCCATGGTCACACATTGCATTGCGTACATCGCATGCACATGGTGGACATGGATTTGGAGATCGCATCTTGCGTCGCATTTCTCGTCGTGCAACGGCATCTCCTGCAACCGGAAGCCATCACTTGCACGAAGATGAGCAGAAGGCGTTGTTGCTAGAAGCCTTTACTCGCTAGCGCTTTTTGCGATATCGAAAACGCACAAGACCAACAACTTCATTGGCTGGAAGCCATCCCCAGGTGCGTGAATCAGTGCTTTCATCATTGTCGCCTTGAACCCAATAAATTCCACCATGTGATTTCTGCAGACGTTTAACTAAGAAAATCCCTGGCCGCTCTTCTCGTTCTACAACTACAACTTTTCCCAGGATGCGATCGCCAACCGATGTCGTAAGGCCGGCAGGAAACCAGGAAACCAGAAGCCAGTCGCCATCCATATAGGTGGGGGACATCGATGATCCCGAGACCTTGACTGTGCCAAATTTGCTCACGGGCGGTAGTCTCGCACTACTAAGTCGGTAAAACTACAAGGCCCAGTACTCGCCTTGAGTCGAGAAGGAGAAAAAATGTTTGCACCAAAGACAACTGTCTACGCACACTGTGACCTTCCATGTGGAGTTTACGATCCAGCACAGGCAAAGATCGAAGCGCTTTCTGTAAAGGCTTGCATGGAGAAGTACGCAGCTAACACAGATCCAGATTTCCGTTCACGTTCAGTGGCGATCAAGGAAGAGCGTTCACACCAGGTTAAGGAGCACCTATGGGTGCTATGGACCGACTACTTCAAGGCTCCACACTTCGAGGCTTACCCACAGTTGCACTCATTGTTTAATGAGGCAACAAAGCTTGCAGGTGCTGCAGGTACAAAGGGAACTCAGGATGTTGCAGTTGCAGATTCATTGATCAAGAAGATCGATGAGATTGCAGAAATCTTCTGGGCAACCAAGAAGGCACAATAACATTTAACTAATTGCAAGCAATTAGTTTGCCTTAAAAAACTAAGACTTATCGTTTTGAATTAAGTGAAGAGCAGCGGTGCGGGCGAGGAAAGATACTCGCTCCACCGCTGATCTTTTTATCAATGCTGCCGCGATCTGGCGCTCATTTTCATACACTTCACATTCAAAGGTCAACTCTTTACCTGTAATTTCTATAACACGTGATGTCCCGCGTAATGACGCGCCAATACCTGCAGGTGAAAGCGAAATGAATTCAACACTCACTGGAATTGTTGTTTCGCCAGGCTCTAAGTAGAGATCTAAAGACAAAATTGCGGCATGTTCCATTAAGTTAATCAAAAGTGATGGAGCAATGATTGGTAAGTCACCGATACCAATTGCAACCGAGGTATCACCTGGGCGAACCACCATTTCGGTGAAACCAACCGCTCCTAGAACTTCATCTTCTGGCAACATCGGAATTAACCCTGCCCGTTTTTACCGCGTGGATCATTGTCATCATTGATGAATCTAATTTCCTCAGTGTGTTCGATAGTTACTTCGCGGTGCTCTATCTGGCCAAACTCATCAATTTCAATTGAAATTTCGGTCATGCTGTACTGGGTGACGACTTCAGTAAATGCACCAGTCATTTGGGCGTGAATCTGGCGATAAATCGCATCATGTAAATCTTCTGGCGCTTTTTCATTACAACTGCGGCGCAATGTGTCTTGCATCAGTTGACGAACCGCTTGTTCATGCGCTAACTCTGCCTCACATGCTGGACAGCTCGAGATATGTACTTCGATCAAGCCAATTTGTGGTTGCTCGATGCTTCCTTCAATGAGCAAAACAAAAGAGTTTAGAACTTCGTTACATGCCAAAGTGTCCTTATCGTTGAAGAACTGGTTGAAACTCATGATGTAGCCCCCGATTTCTTATCGGTGGTGTAACCCAGTTCTTTCGCATACTCAGTTAACCGCTCGCGCAGCTGTTTTCTTCCCCGATGCAGGCGGGACATAATCGTTCCGGCCGGAACTCCGACGATTTCTGCAATTTCTTTATACGAAAAGCCCTCAACATCGGCTAGATAAACGGCGATACGAAACTCTTCGGGGATTTCCTGCAAGGCACGCTTAATGTCGCTGTCAGGCAAATTCTCTAGCGCTTCAACTTCGGCAGACTTACCTTGATCACTTGTGTGTGATGCAGCATTTGCTAGTTGCCAATCTTCAATTTCACCAGAACTCAGTTGTGGTCGGCGCTGATCTTTGCGGTAAGTATTGATAAAGGTTGTTGTTAATACTCGGTACAACCACGCGCGCAAGTTTGTTCCAGGTTCAAATTGGTGAAATGAAGCAAAAGCTTTCAAATAAGTATCTTGAACTAAATCTTTTGCATCGTGTGGATTCTTTGTATATCGCAACGCTGCAGCATAAAGTTGATCTGTGAAGGCAAGGGCATCACGCTCGAAGCGGACAGCACGATCCGCTGAGCTCTCTTTAACTAGATCCGTTGACATCGCTAAAACACTATCGTTAAAACAGGGTTTCTGGCTCTCCCAAAGGCATTTCTACGATTAAACCTTTTCCATTATTTGCCACACTATTGACCGCGCTAGACACTGGGTAAGCCTTAACGATTGATTCAGGATTCTCAACCACCATTAAGGATTTCAATTCATTTACATCGGTATTGCGGGGATTAAGCCAAGTGTCCCAGCGATCAACCGGCATAAACACGGGCATCCGGCTATGAATTGTTTCTAATTCACCGTGAGCCTCTTGGGTAATGATCGAGGCGGTTTCGATTACTTCGCCATTAGGTGCGCGCCAGCTGCTCCAGATTCCGGCGATCGGAAGTTGCTTGCCGTCCCGTGCTGAAATGTAGAAAGGTTGTTTAGGCGAGTACTTACCCAACGCTGTTGCCCATTCGTAGTAACCGGTTGCAGGAATCAAACAACGGGTGGCACGAAATGCATTTCTAAAGGTAGGTTTTTCATGAATCGATTCGCTGCGCGCATTGATTGCACGTGATTGCGAAGCACGGGCTTCTTGAAAATCTGTCAGCCATGGACCAATCAAACCCCACGAAACCACTGCTAACTCTTTTTGTGCCCCTGCATCAGATCCAGATTTATCATTGGCGCGAACTATGTAAATAGGATTAGTTGGCGCGATATTCCAGTTAAGTGGCAGTGAACTTTCAGGAGCGGTGCCAGTCACTGAGAACTGCTCCATAAGCTCGCGCATATCCGCGGTTTGCGCATAACGTCCACACATAATTAAAGGGTATCGCAGGTGCGCGCAGAGGTTAGACTTAGGCGATGACAAACAACGCCCACTGGCCCGCGATTTACCGCGGCGCAACACCAGTTGATATCAGCGTTGTCATTCCTGGATCCAAGTCAGTTACTAACCGCGCACTAATTCTGGCAGCACAAGCGAATTCGCCATCAACTTTGCGCCGTCCTTTGGTTTCACGGGATAGTGAATTGATGATGGCCGGACTAAAGGCGCTCGGTGTTGCTGTTGAAGAAAAGACAGTGAGCATCAATGGTCTTGATGAACTGCAATGGATAGTTACGCCGGCACCGTTAAAGGGTGGCGTAAAAATCGATGTTGGTAATGCCGGAACCGTTATGCGCTTTTTACCACCACTTGCAGCACTAGCAACTGGCGAAGTCGCATTTGATGGCGATCCACGTTCATACGAAAGACCTTTAGGCCCTGTCATTAAGGCGTTAGAAGAACTTGGCGTATCAATTGAACACGATAATCGCTACAGCTTGCCGCTGAAATTACACGGAACAGGTTCGATACCTGGCGGTGCGTTAACCATTGATGCCAGCGCATCTAGCCAATTTTTATCTGCCTTGCTTTTAGTCGCACCAAGTTTTGATCAAGGAATTATTGCAACACATCAAGGTGGATTACTACCTTCGATGCCGCATATTGAAATGACTGTCGATATGTTGTGTGATTTTGGAGCAAAGGTCGAAGTTAATTCGGCGCAACAAAGTTGGAGCGTTAAGCCAGGTGCATTGCATGGTAAAGATTTAGTAATTGAGCCCGATTTATCTAACGCGGCACCATTCTTATCGCTTGCTATGGTCTGTGGTGGAAGCGTGACAATTGCAGATTGGCCCAAGACAACTACACAACCTGGCGATCAACTTCGCTCAATTCTTACTGCAATGGGTGCAAGTATTTCTTTCAGTGATGCCGGATTAACGTTAAAGGGCAATGGGACAATTCATGGAATTGATATTGAGCTGCATGATGTTGGCGAGCTAACTCCATCAATTGCAGCGCTAGCTGCTCTTGCTGATTCACCATCACATTTACGAGGAATCGGGCACTTGCGTCTGCATGAAACTGATCGCCTTGCCGCGTTAACCCGCGAAATAAACGCTCTAGGGGGAAATGTTGTTGAAGAAGAGACTGCACTGCACATTACGCCGGCGCCATTACATGCTGGAGTTTTCCATACCTACGAGGACCACCGCTTAGCCACAGCTGGCGCAGTCCTGGGACTTGTTGTTCCAGGCATCGAAGTCGAAAACATTGGGACAACTCGTAAAACGCTTCCGGATTTTCCAGGACTTTGGAGCTCACTTTTAGTATGAGTCCACGCGAATATGATGAATCAGATGCGCGAATTCGCCCATCACGTAGCACTCGTCCGCGAAGCAAAGATCGTCCGTCACATAGTGATGCAATTTCAGCCTTAGTAACAACGGTAGATCGTGGTCGACAAACTTGTATTACTGAAGATGGAACCATTGTTATAGCAATGCGTGCCCGCGAGCTTGGTCCAAAATCTGTTGTAACTGGTGACAATGTTTCATTAGTCGGAGACGTGTCCGGTGCCGAAGGATCACTTGCGCGAATCGTTGCAGTTCAGGAACGTCGTAACTCTTTAAGCCGAACTGTTGATGATGCAGCGCAATTAGAACGCACAATTGTTTCTAATATCGATCAATTAGTAATTGTTGTTGCCGCTGCTAATCCCGAACCTCGGCGTGGATTAATCGATCGCTTCTTGGTGTCTGCTTTTACCGAAGGCATTGTTCCAAAGATTGTTGTAACTAAAACTGACATCAGTCAGGTCCCGGCATTTCTGGCAGATTATGCAGACCTAGATGTCGAAATAATTCATACAGCAATCAAAAGCCAATCACGTGAAAAAGATTTAGAAAAACTGCACCAAGTCCTAGAAGGCAAGATTTCAGTTCTAGTTGGGCATTCTGGTGTTGGTAAATCAACGTTGATCAATGCTTTGGTTCCAGAAAGCAATCGAGCAACGGGTGATGTAAATGAAGCAACAGGCCGCGGCCGCCACACATCATCTAGTGCTATTGCCCTGCCACTAGTAGATAGCGATGGCTGGATTATCGATACTCCCGGTATCCGAGCATTTGGTTTGTCCCACATTGATAATCAACGAATTGTTGATGCCTTTAGCGATTTATCTGAAGTTGCAGCTAACTGTTTATCCAACTGTTCTCATGCTGAAAGTTCATGCAAATTAGATGCGTGGGCATCACCAAATGGGACCCCAAATCCCCACAGAATTGCACGCCTGGCAAGCCTTCGCTCGTTACTAGCCGTTAAGGACGCACCTGTAACGCCTGTGGAATAGACTCACACCATTATGAGCACAGGTAATGGTTCAGCACAGATTCTTGATGATCTGGCACTTGCTCATGCTTTGGCCGATCTGGCAGATGCAATTACTTTAGACCGTTATCAATCACAAGATTTAGTGATCACAACCAAGCCCGATAACACACCTGTTACTGATGCTGATCGCGCAGTTGAAACCGCAATTCGCGAAGCGTTAAGTACCCATCGAAACGGTGATGGTTTAGTCGGAGAAGAATTTGGAAGCGATAAAGGAAATTCAGGACGCTACTGGGTCATTGATCCAATTGATGGAACTAAGAACTTTATGCGCGGAGTTCCAACTTGGGCAACCTTGATTGCACTTGTTCATGTTGATGCAGCTGGCGATGAAGAAGTTGTCGTTGGAATCGCAAGTGCGCCAGCATTAGCTAGACGATGGGCAGCAGCCAAGGGACATGGAACAACCGTGAACAACAAGAAGATTTCTGTTTCAAAGGTTTCTTCTCTTAGCGATGCATCGATTTCTTATTCTGACTTTGTTGGCTGGGGAGATCGTTTAGAACCTTTCCAAAAAATGCTTGCTGGTGCTTGGCGCACACGCGGTATTGGTGATTTCTGGTCACACATGTTGGTGGCAGAAGGTGCGGTTGATGTTGCAATTGAGCCTTCACTAGCGCTGTGGGATATGGCAGCACTGGACATCATTGTTCGTGAAGCTGGTGGAACTTTTACAAATACTTCAGGCCACAGTGGACCTTTTGGTGGAAGCGGTGTTTCAACAAATGGCGTACTGCACAATGCAGTGATCAATGGCTTGAATCCGTAGTAAACAAAGAAGAGAGCGACGATGAGCACAGAGGCAGGCAAGACACAGGTGAGCAATACACCTCTTGAACCAACGACTTTGTCGGTTCAGGGCATGACCTGTTCTTCATGCGTTAACTCTGTAGAAAAAGCGCTGAACAGTGTTGAAGGCGTTAGCGCAACTATTAACTTTGCCACTGAAACTGCGCACATTTTGGCACCAGCTGAAATCACCGCTAAAGATTTGATCAAGATTGTAGAAAAAGCAGGATATTCAGCCTCGCTTTTAGTTGATGCTCAATCAGTTGCACTGCACAGCAAGAAATCAGCACGCGCATTCTTCTTTGCAGCAATCTTTGCAATTCCAGCGGTTGCACTTTCTATGGTGATGAGTTGGCACCATCAAGTAGATATGTGGATCCACGATGCTTTGGATGCTGCAGGTTTGCCACATCCTTTGTATTCACCTACCGCATGGGTTGTTATTGCGTTGAGCGCACCAGTTGTGCTGCTTGTTGCATATCCAATTCATAAAGCGGCGCTTAGAAATCTCAAGCATCCAACAATGGATAACTTGATTTCAATGGGATCACTAGCAGCATTCGGTTGGTCGATCTATGCAAACTCAACAGGTGCCGGTGATGTGTACACCGAAGTTGCTGCTGGAGTTATCTTCTTTGTAATTCTTGGTCGATACTTGGAAACTCGTGCAAAGGCTAAGGCCAGCAGCGCACTGTCATCACTTCTTGCATTAGGCAGTAAAGAGGTAACAATTGTTCGCGGGGGATTCCCACTGATTGTTCCGATTGAGCAGTTACAAATAGGTGATGAGTTTGAAGTCCGCCCAGGTGATCGAATTGCAACTGATGGCATCGTCGTAAAGGGTGAAAGCACAGTTGATAATTCAATGCTTACAGGTGAGACCAAGCCGGTAGATGTCGGTCCAGGATCTTCAGTCATTGGTGCATCGGTAAACCACAATGGTCGTTTGATTGTTCGCGCCACACGAGTTGGTAGCGATACCGAACTGGCTCGAATCACTGCAATGGTGATCAGTGCGCAAGGAACAAAGGCACCGATTCAGCGCCTTGCTGATCGAATCAGTGCGATATTTGTTCCTATTGTTACTGTGCTTGCAATCGCAACCTTTGCGGGTTGGTACTACACAGGATCTTCACTTACAGAATCAATCTCGATTGCAATTACTGTGCTTGTTATCGCTTGTCCATGCGCCCTTGGTTTAGCTACACCTGTTGCGCTACTTGTCGCATCAGGTCGCGGCGCAGCCCGAGGAATCGTTTTGCGAGAGCCAAGAGTTCTAGAAGTTGCTCGCAAAGTAGATGTAGTTGTTTTTGATAAGACTGGCACGCTGACAGAAGGCGTGATGCTTGTTCAGGAAGCAACAATTTCAACTGCAGCAGGTGCGGTTCTGGGTCGTTCTTTTGCAGAAATTGTTACGCCAGAAAACATTATTGCTTCAGCTCAAGCAATTGAATCCTTGAATAACCACCCAGTCGCACAATCAATTACCCGCTATGCACTTGCACAGAGCGCAGCAAAAGCTGGAATACCAAACGCTGCGCGACCAACGTATGCCGTCTCTGACTTTTCAGTGACCCCTGGAGCAGGTGCAGCTGGCCGCGTTTCAATTTTGTCTCAATCACCAGTCGTTCTTATCGGTTCTCCTGCAGCTGTTGCACATAGCTCAACGGAATTTCATTCAGAGATTAAATCTGCAGTCGAGCGTGGACAAGCCGCAGGCTTAACCGTTGCAGTACTTGCTTGGGATGGCGTCGCAATTGCAGTCTTTGCGGTGGGAGACCAACTAAAAAGTGATGCCGCCCAAACCGTCGCTGAACTTCAAAACATGGGAATCACACCGTGGCTTGTAACTGGTGATAGCTCAGAAGTTGCAGCAACCGTTGCAACAACAGTCGGAATCGATGCAGCACACGTTGTTTCTCATGCGCTGCCTGAAACTAAGCTAGAAATTGTTGAACGTTTGAAGAGTGAAGGCCACACTGTTTTGATGATTGGTGATGGAATTAATGATGCCGCCGCTTTGACCGCTGCAAATCTTTCAATGGCGATGGGTACCGGAACAGATACCGCGATAAACAGCGCGGATATAACTTTGATGAATACTGGTCTTGGCAGCGTTGTTTCAGCGTTGAAGCTTTCTACAAAGACGCTAAAGATCATTCGCCTAAACATGGGTTGGGCATTTATCTATAACGTTATTGGCATACCAATTGCTGCGGCCGGTTTACTATCGCCGTTATATGCAGCTGCTGCCATGGCCGCTAGTAGCGTTCTGGTTGTTACAAACTCACTTCGCATCAAGTAATTCTCAAGCGTTGTGTAATTCCTAAGCCCTGCGGCAAGCAAAAAGGGCCCTCTTGCGAGGACCCTTTTTTCATTTAATAACTTTGTTACTAGTAGCGGGGGCAGGATTTGAACCTACGACCTCTGGGTTATGAGCCCAGCGAGCTACCGAGCTGCTCCACCCCGCGTCGGTGATGCAATCTTATGCGTACCAATAGATAAAGACCAAATCCTTGCGATTACCCGCATGAACTTGGCCTTTATCTCAACTCATCAATAACTCAATCTTCACATTGATTATGAAGATTGAGTTATTGCTCTTTACTTCAACTACTTATTCTGTGCGTTGATTGCTGCGTCAAGTGCAGACTTCAAACGCTTTTGTGCTCTGTCATATGCTGCAAAGTCTCCCTTTGCAAGCGCTGCAAGACCATCTGCATAAGCCTGTCGTGCACTAGCTAATGAGTTTGCAAGTGAAGAGTTTGTTGTGGTTCCACCAGTAGTTGCTCCACCAGTAGTTCCACCTGCTGCAGTTCCGGAGTTTCCACCGAATACCTGATCAAGTGCGCCCTTTAGTGTGTCGTCATATCCAATTTGATCTCCGAAGGAAACAAGTACCTTCTGAAGCAATGGATACGCCGCAGTGTTTGAAGTCGCCTTTACATATACAGGTTGTACATACAAGAGACCTCCACCAACTGGAAGCGTCAAAAGATTTCCAAGTACAACATCTGAGCCACCACGACGAAGTAGTGACAGTGAGTTTGCAACTTCTGGTTTTGCTTCGAAGTTAGAAGCCACCTGTGAAGGACCCGCAACGTTTGTGTTTCGAGGCAATTGCAGAACTGTCATCTTTCCGTATTCAGGACCTGGGTCAGAGTTAACAACTGCAAAAGCTGAAAGGTTTTCACGACCACCACGTGGAACAAATGGAGTAGTCAATGAGAACGCAGGCTTCTTTGTTCCTGGCATTTGTAGCGTTAAGTAGTAAGGAGGTTGCGCAGATGCGTTAGCTCCAAATGTTGATGGATCACGAGGTACGCGCCAGAAATCTTGTCCGCCGTAGAAAGCCTCTGCTGTCTTCACGTGATACGAGCTGAGGATGTCGCGTTGAACTCTGAAGAGATCTTCTGGGTAGCGGATGTGCTCTAGCAGTTGTGCTGAGATTTCACTCTTTGGCTTAATCGTGTTTGGGAAAGCCTTTGCCCAAGTCTTTAGAACAGGATCCTTTTCATCCCACTCGTACAAAGTAACGGTTCCGTTGTAGGCATCAACCGTTGCCTTTACCGAGTTACGGATGTAGTTCACGCTCTGGTTACGTTGTGCTGCAATTGAGGCTGAATTAGTAGTTAGTGCATCAGCAGTTGCGTTAGATAGGACGGTCTGACGTGAATATGGATATCCAGAACTTGTTGTATATCCATCGATAATCCACATAACTTTTCCATCTACCAAGGCTGGATATGGATCTCCATCAAGGGTCAACCATGGTGCAACCTTTGCAACACGATCACGAGGATTACGTTCAAAGAGAATCTTTGAATCCTTGTTGATCAAGTTTGAAAGAAGAATTCTCTGCTCCTGATATTTCAGAGCAAATACAGCCTTGTTCAGTAGTGATCCAACTGGAACTCCACCTGAACCTGTGTAGGTGTAGTTGCGCTGACCATTTGCAGAGGTGTCATCTGGGTAGTCAAATTCAACTGGTGTATCTGTCTTTACTCCACCAATGATCGAATAATCAGGAACGTTCTCGCCGAAATAAATACGAGGCTCAAACTTACCTAGCGCACCTGTTGGTGGCAGGTTTCCAACACTAAATGAAGGCTTTCCATCTGCGTCTCGCTCATTTCCGTAAGCAGCAACAAAACCGAATCCATGTGTGTACACAAGGTGATCGTTGATCCAGTTACGTGATGGGTTACCTGCAATGTTTAATTCACGAACTGCCACAACCACATCGCGCTTAACACCATTTACTGTGTAGCGATCAATATCCAGTGATTCTGGGAAGCTGTAGTACGGGCGAATCTGCTGAAGTTGTCTAAAGGTTGCAGACAAAACATTTGGATCCATCAAACGGATGTTGGCAATTGTTGCCGCATCATCTGCAAGCTGACCAGTATTTGTCGAATCAGTTGCCTGGTAATCCTTCATGGCTACATCTTCAAGACCATATGCAGCACGGGTTGCATCAATATTGCGCTGGATAAATGGAGCTTCCTTTGAAGACTCGCTTGGCTTTACCTGGAACTGCTGAATTGCACCTGGGTATAAACCTGCGATCAATACTGAAGAAACAACCAATAGTGCTGTTCCTGCTGCAGGAAGTACCCATGAGCGACGAACAATGTTTGCAAAGAATAGAAGTGAACAGACAATTGCAATTCCGGCAAGAATCGCCTTTGCAGGCAAGACTGCGTTTACATCTGTGTAGGTAAGACCCGTAATCAAACGGCTCTCTTTCAGCGCTAGGGCGTAGCGATCAAACCAGTAAGCAACCGCCTTGAGCAGAACAACAAGTCCTAGAAGCACTGAAAGCTGAACGCGAGCTGCAACTGTTGTGCGATCCTGCTGTACTTGTAGACGAATTCCACCGTATAGGTAGTGGACAGCAACCGAAGCAAGGATTGCAAGAATTAATGTTGAAATACCCCAGGCAATTAATGTCTGCCAGAACGGTAGTCGGAAAGCAAAGAAAGAAACATCCATGTTGAACTGTGGATCATTGACACCAAATGGAGTTGAGTTTCTAAACAACAGCCAAGTACTCCACGATTGCGATCCCGCGGTACCTGCAAAGTAGAACAACGCAATGCTTAAACCGATAATGATCGGGCGACGAATTGGTTCAACTTGTGAACGGTAACGCTCGAGGTTATCTGCCTCTACTGTCATTGGCACATACAACGGACGTCGCTTGTATGCCAACAAAACATTGGAGACCACAATTACTGAAGTCAGCAAACCTGAAATAACAAAGAGTGATGCCTTTGTTGTCAGAATTGTTGACCAAGTGTTTGTGAAGTCAACGGATTTAAACCACAACCAATCAGCGTAGAAACCGCTCAGTGCAGTGAAGAGAACAC
>JBIIQY010000029.1:0-7609 GCA_044341805.1 Candidatus Planktophila sp. | reverse complement strand
TAAGAACCTTGACGGAATCCGTCACATGACCAAGTTGCCTTCAGCAATCTGGGTTGTAGATACAAAGAAGGAGCACCTAGCGGTTCAGGAAGCTAAGAAGCTTGGTATTCCTGTTATTGCAATCTTGGATACAAACTGCGATCCAGATGAGGTTGATTACAAGATTCCTGGTAACGATGATGCAATCCGTTCAATCGACTTGCTCACACGCGTTATTACCGATGCAATTGCAGCTGGTCTTAAGGCACGTTCTGCAAATGTTAAGGAAGAAGCAAAGTCAGATGCACCAGCAGCTGTTGCAGCGGGTGAGCCATTGGCTGATTGGGAGAAGGAAATTCTCGATGCACCAGTAGCCGACGCAACAACAACACCGGAGGCATAAATTGGCTAACTACACAGCTGAAGATGTAAAGAAGCTTCGCGAAGCAACTGCTGCGGGAATGCTTGATTGCAAGAAGGCGCTCGATGAAGCAGAAGGCGACTACAACAAAGCGCTAGACCTTATTCGCGTAAAGGGCTTAAAGGGCATTACAAAGCGCGAAGGTCGTCTGACTTCAAACGGCGCAGTTGTAGCAAAGGTCGAGGGCAACCTTGGTGTGATGCTAGAACTGAACTGCGAAACAGATTTCGTTGCAAAGGGTGAGCGCTTCGTGGCACTTGCAGATGAGCTGCTTGCTCACCTACAAAATGCACAATCTGATTCGCTAGAAGCATTCTTGGCATCAACAACTGCTAACGGCAGCACTGTTCAGGCAACTATTGATGAAGCTAATGCAACAATGGGCGAGAAGATCGAAGTTCGTCGCATTGCAGTAATTAAGGATTCACCAGTTGGAATTTACTTGCACCGTACAAGCCCAGATCTTCCACCACAGGTTGGTGTTTTGGTTGAGCTTGTTAAGGATGCAGCTGAAGTTGGCAAGGACATCGCACAGCACATTGCAGCATTTGCGCCGCAGTTTGTTAATCGCGAACAAGTTCCTGCTGAACTGATTGAAAACGAGCGCCGTATTGCAGAAGACACAGCGCGCGAAGAGGGTAAGCCAGAGGCTGCTCTTACAAAGATCATCGAAGGCCGCGTGGCTGGTTTCGTCAAGGAAGTTTCCTTGATCGAGCAGTCATTCGCTAAGGATGCAAAGAAGACTGTAAAGCAGATCCTCGATGAGGCTGGAACAGCTGTTAAGGCTTTCCATCGCTTCCGCGTGGGTCAATAAGGACAAGGTCTGATCGCTTAGACTTGGTTCATACAAGTAATTAATAACCTAATTGGTTAAAGGATAAGGAGCACTCATGCCCGGTACAAGAGGAACGTATCGCAGAGTGCTCCTTAAACTTTCTGGCGAAGTTTTTGGTGGGGAAAAAGGCATCGGTGTTGATCCCGATGTTGTTCAAGATATTGCAAAGCAAATCGCAGATGTAGCCCGCAGCGGGGTTCAGGTCGCAATCGTTGTTGGTGGCGGAAATTACTTCCGTGGAGCTGAACTTTCACAGCGTGGAATGGATCGCTCACGAGCTGACTACATGGGAATGCTGGGAACGGTGATGAACTGTTTAGCTCTACAAGACTTCTTGGAAAAAGAAGGTGTTGGCACCCGTGTTCAAACTGCGATCACGATGGGCCAAGTTGCAGAGCCTTACATTCCACTTCGCGCGATTCGTCACTTAGAAAAGGGCCGCGTTGTAATTTTTGGAGCAGGCGCAGGAATGCCGTTCTTTACTACAGATACCGTCGCAGCCCAACGCGCACTTGAAATTGGTGCTGAAGCTCTACTGCTTGCCAAGAGTGGTGTTGATGGCGTGTACAGCGCAGATCCTAAGAAGGATCCAAGTGCGACTAAGTACGACACAATCACGTACAACGAGGTTTTATCAAAATCACTTGCAGTTGCAGATGCAGCAGCTTTCGCATTATGTCGCGAAAACAAGTTGCCAATTGTCATCTTTGATTTAATGAAAAATGGAAACATCGGTCGCGCAGTACGTGGCGAAGTAATTGGAACCCTCGTCGCATAAGCGATGAGATAGATGTAAGAAGCGGTAAGAGGAGCAAAGAAATGGCAGATGTAGCAAGCGCCCTGAAGGACGCTGAAACCAAGATGAACAAAGCGGTAGAAGTTGCCAAAGATGATTTTGCAACAATCCGCACAGGTCGTGCTCATCCATCGCTATTTAACAAGGTAATGGTTGATTACTACGGCACCTATACCGCCCTTTCGCAACTAGCAACGATTCAAGTTCCAGAAGCGCGCATGGCGTTGATTTCTCCATTTGATAAAGGGGCAATGGCTTCAATTGAAAAAGCTATCCGCGAATCAGATTTGGGCGTAAATCCAGGCAATGACGGAACAGTCATCCGTGTGAATTTTCCTCAACTTACTGAAGAGCGCCGCAAGGAGTTCATTAAGGTTGTAAAGAGCAAAGCTGAAGATTCAAAAATTTCTATGCGAAATATCCGCCGCGCTGCAAAAGAGGCGATGGAAAAGATGGAAAAAGATGGCGATATTGGAAAAGATGATTTAGCTCGTGGCGAAAAAGAGCTTGAGAAAATCACATCTGAACATGTTGCGAAAATTGATGAATTGCTCAAGCACAAAGAGGTCGAACTCCTAGAAGTTTAGGGGCTCACATATGTCAGATCTGCACTCGATCAACGAAGCGATCAATAAGAAGGCTGGGCGAAAGCTACTGCCTTCTATTGCTGTCGGCTTATCGCTGATCGCATTGGTCTGGTTCACGCTTTCCTATCAACGCGAAATTTTTGCGATCGTAGTTGCTATTGCAGTCATCTTGGGATTGCGCGAGTTAGTTCGCGCTTTTGCTGCCCGAGGAATTGTGATCTCATTTAACGCACTTACTTTGGCTGCAATCGGTTTGTCATATGCAGCATGGGTTGGGGGAGTTGCAGGTCTTGCAGTTGCAACGGCAATCGCATTCCCGCTGTTACTTATACGTGCACTCTTGCAGGGCCCAGATGGATTCGTCGCAAAAGCAACAGCAACAACTTTTGGACTTCTGTACCTACCGTTTTTGGCAGGATTTTTGATTTTGCTAGCTCGCCCAAGTACCGGCTTTCAACGAGTAATGACTTTTATGGTGTTAGTTGGTTGCAATGACACTTTCGGTTACATCGTTGGAGTTTTGCTGGGCAAGCATCCATTAGTTCCCAAGATATCTCCTAAGAAGACTTGGGAAGGTTTAGCAGGCTCAATCATTTTCACCATCATTGGTGGTTGCCTTGCTTTCAAATACATCATGGATATGCATTGGTGGATCGGAATCATGGTTGGCTTGATGATTGTTTTTACTGCGACCTGTGGCGATTTGATTGAAAGTGCCATGAAACGCGACATGAGCTTAAAAGATATGGGCACATTGTTGCCCGGACATGGCGGAATGTTGGATCGTTTAGATTCAGTTGTTTTATCAGCACCTGCTTTGTGGCTCGCCCTTGAACTTGTAAAGCACTTCCTATGAGCGGCAAAGTGCCAGAGATAAACCTGGTCTTTGATGAACCGGTTCAGCGCAAGAAAGCCCCCAAGCATCTTGCAGATTTTGCACCCGCAGATAGAAAAGCATTTGCTAAGGAGTTAGGTTTTCAACCTTTTCGTGCCAGCCAAGTAGCTAATCATTACTTCTCGCATCTTTCGGCAAACCCACAGGACTGGACCGACATTCCGGCCGCTGAACGCCAGGCGATTGCCGATGCACTGATTCCGAAAATGACCGAGCTTGTTACAACTCGTACTACCGATAACGGTATGACCCGTAAAGACTTGTGGAAGTTGCATGATGGCGTTTTAGTCGAAAGTGTTTTGATGCGTTACACAGATCGAGTAACGGTCTGTATTTCATCCCAAGCTGGATGTGGAATGAACTGTCCATTCTGTGCAACAGGACAAGCTGGCTTAACACGTAATTTGTCGGCGGCTGAGATCACTGATCAGATTGTTGCTGCAGCACGCGCGTGTGCAAACGGCGAATTGCCTGGGGGACCGACCCGTCTTTCAAACATTGTTTTCATGGGAATGGGAGAACCACTAGCAAATTACAACGCGGTGGTTCGCACACTTCGCAACATCACCGATCCAAATCCAGATGGTTTGGGAATCAGTGCGCGCTCGGTAACGGTTTCAACTGTTGGCTTAGTTAATGGAATTGAAAAACTGACTGAAGAAGGCATTAGTTGCACTTTGGCGGTTTCACTTCATACACCTGATGATGAGCTGCGCGACACCTTGGTTCCGATCAATAATCGCTATAACGTACGCGAAGTACTTGCGGCAGCCGATGCCTATGAAAAGAAAACCGGCCGTCGTTATTCAATCGAATACGCCTTGATCCGCGATATCAATGATCAATCATGGCGCTCAGATCTTTTGGGGCGTTTGCTGAAAAATCGCAATGCACATGTGAACTTAATTCCTCTCAACCCAACCCCAGGTTCCAAATGGACCGCCTCTCGGCGCGAGGATGAAGCAGAATTTGTTCGCATCCTTGAAAGTTATGGAGTCCCGGTAACTGTTCGCGATACTCGCGGTCGTGAAATCGACGGCGCCTGTGGTCAATTGGCGGCGGCGGAAAAAGGCAAGCCCGTCGCTTAAATTGTGACTAGTTAGTTTTAGGCCTAATTGCTAGGCTCTGTAACATGAAAAAGCTCAATAACTTCATTAATGGAAAATCTGTCGAATCAACTTCGGGAGAAATCACAACTCTGGTGAATCCTGCAACTGGACAACCTTTTGCAACAGCGCCTAAATCAAATGCTGCAGATATTGATGCTGCATTCAAGGCAGCTAGTGATGCATTTGTAGATTGGCGTGATTCAACTCCTTCGCAACGTCAACGCGCATTGTTGAAAATTGCTGATGCGATTGAAGCCAGAGCCGACGAAGTAATTGCTATCGAAGTTGAAAACACCGGTAAGCCAGTGTCCTTAACGACATCTGAAGAAGTGCCTCCGATGGTTGATCAAATTAGATTCTTTGCTGGTGCTGCGCGAAATCTTGAAGGAAAATCTGCTGGCGAATACATGCCAGGAATGACTTCGATGATTCGCCGCGAACCAGTTGGTGTTATTGGCCAAGTAACTCCGTGGAACTACCCAATGATGATGGCGGTTTGGAAGTGGGCACCAGCTATTGCTGCCGGAAACACTGTTGTATTAAAGCCAAGTGATACGACTCCGGCATCAACTGTTTGGATGGCAAATTTAATGGCCGAGTTTTTACCTGCAGGTGTATTTAACGTTGTTTGTGGCGAGCGCGAAACTGGCGCATCACTTGTTAATCACAAGCGCCCTGACATGGTTTCGATTACAGGATCTGTTGGCGCAGGAATTCAGGTTGCAGAATCTGCTGCTAAGCAAGTAAAGCGTGTTCATCTTGAACTTGGTGGAAAAGCACCAGTTGTCGTTTTCGCTGATGCTGATTTAGCAGCAGCAGCTGAAGCAATTGCAATCGCTGGATACTTCAATGCTGGCCAAGATTGCACCGCAGCGACTCGGGTGATTGTTCAGGATTCTGTCTATGAAGATTTCGTCGCTCTGTTGACTGAGCAAGCTAAAGCGGTAGCAATTGGCGCACCACATGATGATGATGTTTTCTTGGGACCAGTGAACAACAGCAACCAATTGGCACGCGTTAGTGACTTGCTTTCACGAGTCCCAGCCCACGCCCAGGTTATGACAGGCGGATCAGCCCTTGATCGTCCTGGCTTTTTCTTCCCAGCAACGGTGGTTGCAGGCCTTGCACAAGATGATGAACTGATTCAAAAAGAGATTTTTGGGCCGGTCATCACGGTTCAGAAGTTCAGCGACGAGGCCCAAGCAGTTTCTATGGCCAATGGCGTTGATTACGGTTTGGCATCAAGCGTCTGGACCGCCAACCACGGAACCGCGATGCGCATGGCCAAGGCCTTTGATTTTGGTTGCGTCTGGATCAACACCCATATTCCATTGGTGGCCGAAATGCCTCATGGTGGTTTCAAGCGCTC
This sequence comes from Candidatus Planktophila sp., assembly GCA_044341805.1. Classification (GTDB taxonomy): domain Bacteria; phylum Actinomycetota; class Actinomycetes; order Nanopelagicales; family Nanopelagicaceae; genus Planktophila. Next base: position 1,618 of record JBIIQY010000029.1, on the reverse strand, counting down.
TGGGTATGGCAAAGATCTCTCAGGTTACGGATTTGAAGATTACACGCGGATTAAGCATGTGATGACTAATCTGGGGGCGTAGTATTTCCCACTGCTAGATCCTCTAGCACCTTCCCCGTCCATCAACCCACAACCCACAGAAAGCTTGAGGCTCGGTAATCCGACAACTAGCTTGTGCTTAATCCTTAAGGAGTAAATCAGTATGTCAAAAGAAAGTTCACTCTCACCGGAAGCTCGATCAATAATCGGTGCCATGGTTTCGCGTCGCGCAGTCCTTGCAGGCGCTGGCGGTTTAGGTGCAGCAGGATTACTTGCTGCGTGTGGCGGATCTGATTCCGCCGATAGTGCGAACGGTGTTCGCTGGGGCAACTGGCCTTTGTACCTTGATTACGATGAGGAAACAAAGAAGTACCCAACTCTAGAAAAATTTATTGAACAAACCGGAATTGCTGCTACTTACTTTGAAGATTACAACGACAACGATGAGTTCTTTGGAAAAGTTCAAGCGCAACTCAAGCTTGGCGAAGATATTGGTTATGACGTAGTAACACCTACTGACTGGATGGCAGCTCGCTGGATCCGTCTTGGTTACACACAAAAGTTTGATACTGCAAACATTCCAAATAAGTCAAACATTCTAGATTCACTTGCATCACCTTCATTTGATGCAAACCGTGAACAGACTTTGACCTGGCAAGGAATCATGGGCGGATTTGGTTGGAACGTTGAAAAGAATCCAAAGGGAATCCGCACAATCGATGAACTATTTGCGCCACAGAACAAGGGCAAGATTGTTGTTCTTTCTGAAATGCGCGACACCATCGGAATCATCTTGCTTTCTCAGGGCGTAAATCTTCAAACAGTTACGGAAGATCAGTTCATGAACGCAGTTGATTTCATGGCTAAGAAAATTAGCGATGGTTGGATCCGTGGCGTTAAGGGTAACGAGTACGCAGAAGACCTCACTTCAGGTGATGCAACAGCTGTAATTGGCTGGTCTGGCGATATGTTTATCTTGAAGGCTGAAAATGAAGGAAAGTTTGATTTCGCACTTCCTGATTCAGGCGGAACAATTTCAGGTGATAACTTCGTGATTCCTTCAACTGCATCTGCAGAAGGTAAGGCAAATGCTGAAAAACTCATTAACTTCTACTATGACCCAGCAATTGCGGCAGAAGTTGCGGCTTACGTTAACTACGTTTGCCCAGTTAAGGGTGCACAAGCTGAGATGGAAAAGATTGATCCAGCTCTAGCAGCAAGCCCATTCATCTTCCCTGATGCGGCAATGTCTGCAAAGCTCAACGTCTTCCGTTCACTAACTCCAGCAGAAGAAACAACTTGGAGCGAAGCTTTCCAGAAGGCCGCCGGCAACTAGTGGCTGACGTTTCATCTGCGACTCGAGGGGATTTGCGTCTTACTCGAATCACAAAGACTTACGGAGATTTCACCGCAGTTAATGATTTGTCATTAACAATTCCTGAAGGTTCATTTTTTGCATTACTTGGACCTTCAGGATGCGGCAAGACAACAACTCTGCGAATGATCGCAGGGTTGGAAGAGCCAACTGTGGGCAGTATTCATTTGGGTTCGACTGATATCACGACTAAGCGTCCGTATC
>JBIIQY010000028.1:0-7727 GCA_044341805.1 Candidatus Planktophila sp. | reverse complement strand
CGCCCTGAATAGGTTCGATAATAATTGCGGCAACGTTGTGCGCACCGATTTCCTTATCAATCTTGTGAGTAATCATTTCGATTGCATCGTGCGTAATTGTTGCTTGATCGCCAACCCAGTGGAATGCGTATGGCATTGGTACGCGGTAAATTTCGGGAGCAAAAGGACCAAAGCCTTCTTTGTATGGCATGTTTTTTGCAGTCATTGCCATAGTTAGATTGGTACGTCCGTGATAGCTGTGTTCGAAAACAACAATTGCTTGGCGCTTTGTGTAGTGGCGTGCAATCTTGATTGCGTTTTCAACCGCTTCAGCACCTGAATTCACAAGTAATGACTTCTTCTTAAATGATCCAGGAGTCATTGCATTTAACTTTTCGCATACTTCGATGTAACCCAAGTAAGGCGCAACGGTGAAGCAAGTGTGTGTAAATGCTTGAACTTGATCGATCACACGATCAACAACGCGTTGTGCTGAATTACCAACACCAGTAACACCGATACCTGAACCAAGATCAATGATCTGATTGCCATCGATGTCCAAAAGAATTGCATCACTTGCGCGTTCAATTACCGCAGGAAAGGCAAGGCCTAGTCCCCCAGATGTCGCCTCACTGCGGCGCTGTAGCGCCTCGAGAGATTTTGGTCCCGGAATAGCGGTAACCAACCGACGCTCTTGAGTCAATGCGGTAAGTGTTGTCATAGGTAAAGTCTAAGCCATCATTTCGTACTGGCCAGTCCATTGGTTAGGCTTACACAATGAACTCTGAGTTAAGAAATAGCGCACCGCTACTCGATGCTTATTTGAGCTATTTTGAAACCCCACGCACCGCATTTACTGTGCCAGGTCACAAACAGAAGGCGTATCGCTTAGATGCAGGCCTAGGCGCGGTGGTTGATTCGGATACTCCGCTCTATGGTGGATTAGATGAAATCAAGTTAACTGAAGGAACTTTAAAAAAGGCTGAAGAGTTAGCCGCATCACTGTGGGGCGCTGATTACGCTCGCTTTTCAACTGGTGGATCAACTCATGCAAACCAAGCGATTATTTTGGCGCTGGGTAAACCAGGTGACAAAGTTGCAATCACCCGCACTGCTCACCGCTCTGTCTTAAGCGCTCTTGTCCTTACGGGTTTAGAACCAATTTGGTTAACTCCAGAAATTGATGAAGCAACGGGTATCCCAACAGGTATTCCGGTTTCAGAGCTTGAAAGAGTTTTAGATCAAAAACCAATTGCGCTGTTGCTCACAGAGCCTGGCTATCTTGGAACAATTTCAGAACTACCTGCATTAATTTCTAAAGCGCACGAGCATTCGATTCCGGTAATTGTTGATGCCGCCTGGGGCGCGCACTTTGGATTTAATTCACAAATCCCACACCATGTATTACAACTTGGGGCAGATGCTCTGATTACAAGTGTTCACAAAGCGTTACCTGGTTACAGCGCATCCTCTCTACTGCTTGCTCAAGGAAAATTGCTAAATCTTTCGCGAATCGAGCAAAGTTTTGAAACAACCCACACAACTTCACCAGCTGGTGCACCGTTGGCATCTATTGATGGCTGCCGTGCATTGCTGCAAACCCGTGGAGAAGCGCTAACTGGGGATCTGTTAAAACACGCAATTGATTTCAAGAACCAAGTGCAGGCATATTTTGATCAACAAATCTTTTTAAATGCCGACAACTTTGCCGCCGGTCGATTTGATCCGGTCAAGATTGTCCTGCGAGCAAATGTCCTTGGTGTTTCAGGAGTAGATGTTGAAAAGGAACTACAGAAAGCCAATATTCGGGTTGAAATGGCAGATAGAGACACCATCGTTTTTCTAGCAACTCTTGCTGATGATGCTGATGATTTCACAGTTCTAGCAAATGCTTTGGTACCAATTCTAAAGTCTTTGCAAGGATCACCTCGCGCTACGCAAACTTCACTGAGCTGGTCGATTGTTCCAACAGTTGCCGTATCCATGCGAGATGCCTACTTTGCAGACACTGAATTTGTTTCTGCTAGCCAAGCGATTGGGCGAATTAGCGCTGACTTGATTGCGCCGTATCCCCCAGGTGTTGCAGTTGTTGCACCAGGAGAAGTTCTAACTGATGCGATTGTTACTGGATTGTCTGCAACGCAAAAGGCAGGAGTTCGAATTGCTTATGCCAGCGATGCGACTCTTGCGACTTACCGCGTAATTAAATAGCTGAAACTATTCAGGAAAGTGGCAAGCGACTTGATGTTTGCCCGCAGTAATTAGAGCAGGCTCAGTTGTAGTACACGCCTCTTGCGCTTTCCAGCAGCGGGTGCGGAAACGACACCCTGCTGGCGGATTAGCCGGACTTGGAACATCACCAGTTAGAACAATTCTTGAAGTTTTGCGAATGCGTTCTTGCTTTGGATTTGCAAGAGGAACCGCAGAAATAAGCGCCTTTGTATATGGGTGCTTTGGATTGGCAAAGATCTCTTCGCGAGTTCCGATTTCTACAATCTTTCCAAGGTACATAACAGCTACGCGTGCTGAAATATGTGAAACAACAGAAAGGTCGTGAGCTACGAATAGGTAGCTAAAGCCGAACTTTTCACGAAGATCATCCAACAAGTTAAGGATCTGTGCTTGAACCGAAACATCTAACGCAGATACTGGTTCATCAAGAACCACCAGTTTTGGACGAGTAACCAGTGCACGGGCGATTCCTACACGCTGGCGTTGGCCGCCTGAAAACTCATGCGGGTAACGGTTTCCAAACTCGCGCGAAAGACCACACAGTTCGATCATTTCATCCACACGGGGATCCGAATCATCCTTTGCCATGCCATGAACGATCAATGGTTCGGCAACGATCTGGCGAACAGTCATACGTGGATTTAACGATGCGTATGGATCCTGGAAAACAATTTGCATGTCTTTGCGGACTGCGCGAATTTCTTCGCGTGTCATCGCATGAATTTCTTTACCATCAAAGAAGATTTCACCTGAAGTTGGATCTAGTAAACGCAAAATTAACCGCGCAGTTGTTGATTTACCACACCCTGATTCGCCAACTAGGCCTAGAGTCTCACCTGCTGCAATTTCAAATGAAATGCCATCGACAGCATGAATCTGTCCAACAGTTCTCTTGAACATTCCACGCTGGATTGGAAACTTTTTTTCAAGATTAGAAACTCTCAATAATGGTTCGGTCATTTGAGTACCTTCACAAACTCAGGTTCGTTCACGCGATGGCATCGAACCAATCGGCCAGCAGCATATGTTTCTAGCTCTGGTACTTCTGTTTGGCACTTTTCAATTGCAAACTCGCAACGCGCAGCGAAGGCGCAACCTTTAGGTGGGCGTGACATCACTGGTGGTGAGCCCGGAATTGTGTACAAGCGCTTTGACGTTGACTTATCCATCTGCGGAATCGACTTCATCAATCCCCATGTGTAAGGCATTAAAGGACGTTCGAAGAGATCATCAACTGGTGCTTCTTCGACTATGCGACCGCCGTACATAACCGCTACGCGATCGCAGATTCCAGCAACAACACCAAGGTCGTGAGTGATGAGCAAAACTGCAACGTTTAGTTCGCGTGCTGATTTTTCAAGAATTTCTAGGATCTGGGCCTGAATAGTTACATCAAGTGCGGTAGTTGGTTCATCAGCGATTAAGAGCTCAGGGTTACATGACAAAGCCATTGCAATCATGGCTCTTTGACGCATTCCACCTGAAAATTGGTGTGGGTAATCATCAACACGTTGCTTGGGGTTAGGAACACCCACAAGATCAAGCATTTCAATCGAGCGAACCTTGGCAGCCTTAGCTGAAATTCTTTCGTGAACTCTGATCATCTCTGCTATCTGGTGACCAATTGTATAAACAGGATTGAGCGAAGTCATTGGATCTTGGAAGATCATTGAAATTTCGCCACCACGAATTTCGCGGAGTTCTCGATCTGGAGTTGTTAACAAATCTATGCCCTTCCAAAGGATTCTTCCCTTTGGATAGATGGCTGGTGGCTTTGGAACCAAACCTAAAATGCTCATTGCGGTTACTGATTTACCTGAACCAGATTCACCAACAAGACCTACGATCTCGCCGGGATTTAAAGTTAGAGACGCACCATTGATTGCTTGAACGACACCATCGCTAGTGCTGAAGTGAACATGTAAGTCATCAATATGTAATAACGGTTGATCGCTCACTTAACACCTCGCAACTTAGGATCAAGTGCATCGCGTAAGCCATCACCGATCAAAACAATCGAAAGAGTTAGCAGAACTAGTACAGAACCTGGAATAAAGAATACGAAAGGCTTGTCGGTTAGGTAGTTACGTGAGCTAGAGATCATCACGCCAAGTGATGGAGTTGGTTCACGGAAACCCACACCAAGGAATGCATATACAGACTCGCTCAAGATTGCACCCGCGACAGAGAAAGCCAGAACCACGATAATTGGTGGAATTGCATTTGGTCCGATGTGGCGAAGAATGATGCGCTTTGTTGTTGCACCTGTTGCGCGGGCCGCTTCAATGTATTCCAGCGACTTTACCTGCATAACAGAGGCACGGAATAAACGAGTTGTTGAGTACCAGCCAGTGAAGACAAGTGCTGCGACGATAACCCAGAAAGATGAGCCAAATACAGTGATAATTGCAAAGCCGATCAAAACAAAGGGAATTACCTGCCAGGTATCGATGAAGCGGCTAATCAAAGTATCTACCCAGCCACCGAAGTAACCAGCGATTCCGCCAAGAGTTACTCCAACTAAAACTGAAATTGTTGTTACAACGATGGCAACCGTTAATGACAAGCGAATACCAAAGGTAACGCGAGTGAAAATGTCACGCCCTAAGTCATCGGTACCTAGCCAGTGACCATTTGTTCCTGGGCCAACCAAGATATCTGGACCCAGATCATCGTATTTCCAACCACTAATAAATGGTCCAATGATTCCTGCAAGAACTAGCGCAACGAGAATTACAAGTCCAAGAATCGAAATTTTATTGCCGAAGAAACGTTTGCGAACATCCTGCCAATACGACAGTGAAACTGGAATCTGCTCGTCCATAGACATTAGTGCACCGCCTTAGAATCAATTTTGATGCGGGGATCAATCAATGCGTAGCTCAAGTCCACAACCAAGTTAACAAAAGCTCCAAAGGCGATGACAACGATGGCTAATCCGAGTACGACAGGCGCATCTTGAGAAAGCGCCGAATCTGCAATGGTTGAACCCATGCCTGGTAATGAGAAAACCTTTTCCGTCTGAACCGCCACACCAAAGATTGCGATTAATGAAGTTCCATAAACAGTAACAACGGGGATCATGGCATTGCGCAGTGCATGGTGAAGCCACACACGACGAGGTGATAAACCTTTAGCAAAAGCGGTACGAATGTAATCGGCTCGCAAAACTTCGAGCAAAGAGGAACGAAGCATTCGAGCAATAAAGGCGGCATCTACCACCGCCACAACCATCGCAGGCAAAATCAAACCCTTCCAACTATCTGTTGGAATGATTCCAAGAGTCCACGTTTGTGGCCACGGTTTAAAGAAGTTGAGCCAATCCCATCCCAACTGGAAAGGAAGAACGCCGAACAAATACTGAGCCAAAAGACCTGAAACGAAAACCGGAATGCCCTGAATACCAACGGAAAACACAGTTCCTAGGCGGTCACCGAGTGATCCACGCTTGATAGCACTGGTGAGACCAACAGCTAAAGCAATGATTAATTGGAAGAGTGCTCCCCAAAACAAAAGTCTGGCACTTGTTGAAAGTCCATCCTGCAAAATTGTGTTGACGGATTTGTCATTCTTATATGAATAGCCAAGATCACCGCGGAATAAGTTGCCCCAGAAGCGGAAATACTGAACATACGTTGGCTTATCTAATCCGTACTTTCTTTCGATGTTATCCAGAATTTCAGGTGGCAATGACTTTTCGCCACTCTTTAATGAGATTGGATCCCCAGGAATAATGAAAAAGAGAGCAAACATCAAGGTAACTGCAGCCCAAACAACTAACAGGCTTTGTAGCAGTCGCTTGATTGTGTAAGTAAACATCTCTCTCAATCCTAGTGGTGTTGCCTCTTTAAACTGAAATCAATAGGCAGTAAATCGAAGTGAGGGGCTCTCTATTGAGAGCCCCTCACTCAAAGAACTAGAAAATTAGTTCTTTACGATTTGATCGTAAACAATCATTCCAAGTGGAGTGATTGGGAATGTTGATGTGCTTGATGCAAGCACAACAGCAACTCCGCGGTTTACGGTTGGAACCATTACAACGTCAGTCTTTAGAGCTTGTACCTCGGCACGACGGTACTGGCTCTGAGCAAATGACTTGTTAGTTGAAGAGCGTGCTGAATCAACAAGTGCATCAAATGCCTTGCTGCTGTAACGCTCTAAGTTGTCTCCATCAATAGTCTTTGAGTGGAGCAATGGGTACAAGAAGTTGTCAGCGATTGGGTAGTCAGCGAACCAACCACCACGAATGATCTGACCCTTACCTGAACGCATCTTTGAGAAGTAAGTTCCATCAGCTGCGAATGGATCCAGCTTTGCAGGAATTCCTACATCCTTAAGGTTTGCGACGATAATTGAAGCAACCTTGTCCCAGCCAGCGCCGTCGTTGTATGACAAGCGGATTGGTGAAGGTGTCTTGTTTCCAAGTGCTAACCACTTCTTGTAATCAGCCTTTGCGCCCGCTAGATCGCGAGAATCAGTAAGTCCCTGACCTGACTTGAAGCCAGGAATTCCTGGTGGCAATAGGCCTGAAGCAGGCTTACGAACACCCTGGTAGATAACTTCTGAGATCTGTGACTTGTCGATCGCCTTTGCGATTGCTGAACGGAGCAACTTGTTCTTTGTTCCGCCAACTGTTGGATCTTCCCAGTTGAAACCCCAGTAGTCAGTTCCAAGAACAGTCTTTACACCCTTTGTTCCCCACTTAGAGAGAAGCTCTGTGTAACGACCAGCTGGAATTGGACCGTTGTCGCACTGACCTGATGCAAATGCATTGTATGCAGCGTTTACATCAGAGAAAATCTTAAATGTAACCTTTGAAAGAGTTGGTGCTTTTCCACCAAATTCAGGGTTTGGCACGATTACAACTTCGCCACCTGCGCGCTTTGTAATTGCCTTATCTAACATGAATGGACCGTTACCAACAAGCTTTGTGCCATCTTCTTCAATCTTGGCTGAAGCGCCGACCATTGAAGTAGGAATTGGCGAGAATACTGAGTGGCTAACAATCGCTGGCCAGTCTGCAGTTGGGTTTTCCATCTTGACTGTAAGTGTCATTGCCTTGTCATCTGCAACTACAGATGAAGCAGGGAAAGCACCCTTACCAGTTGAGTATGCATTCATACCTGCGATGAAGTCACCGTGGTATGCAACCTCTGAAGCTAGCTTTGAATCAAGCGCGCGCTTCCAGCCGTTAACGAATGAAGAAGGTAGTACTGGTTCTCCATTTGAAAAGTCGAGGTTCTTCTTGAGTGTAAAGACCCAAGTCTTCGCACCATCTTTTGTTGTCCACTTTGAAGCAACTTCACCGTAAAGGTTTCCGTTTGCATCTGTGTCTGTTAGACCATCAAATAACATTGTTGCTGTGTTTGCACCAACAAGAGTTGAAGTAAGAGCTGGATCGATGTGATCAGGCTCGCCTGCTGAGAAGTTCTGGCAATCGATGTATGCAGGTGCTGCAGCGTGAGCTGAAACCACTGTTCCACCGACAGCAAGGGTTAGAGCTGCGAGAACCGCAA
>JBIIQY010000027.1:0-8239 GCA_044341805.1 Candidatus Planktophila sp. | reverse complement strand
TGATCCCAACATCATTCTTGATGCACGCATTCTGGAAAGAAACAGATGCAACAGCTAAGCAAAATGAGTCAATTGGGTTCTTCAAGAACCTCTCACTTGCAGGTGCTGCACTGATCATCTTCGCACTGGTAGCAACTGGTACAGAGTTCGGTCCATCAATCACGGGTGCCTTCTTTAATCTGTAATTAGTTAACTTAAACGCCCGTCGGTTTCATACCGGCGGGCGTTTTTGCTTCATGATTAGCCAATGGAAATCGTCGCTGGATTAATTGCAGGTGGTTTCATCGGCGCAGTTCTGGGATTCATTGGTGCAGGTGGAGCAATGCTCTCGGTACCAATCCTTCTCTATGTTTTTGGCTTCACTCCCCAGACCGCGACAACTGCGGCTTTAGCAGTAGTCCTATCAGCAGCGATTTCAGGACTTTTACCTAAGATAAAAAGTAAAGAGGTTCTCTACAGAGAAGCCTTGATTATTTGGGCACTTGGCTTAACCACAAACATCACTTTTTCAATCTTGGCCTACCGCTTGAGTAATTCGGTACTGACAACAGGCTTAGCTCTTGTGCTGATTGTTGCCGGAAGTTCTATGCTCATTAAACCAATAGCCGGAACAGAAAAAAGAGTTCCGCTGGCTTGGTTGATTCTGATCTCTTTGGTCATTGGAATGCTTACAGGCTTATTTGGAATCGGTGGCGGATTCCTTGCTATCCCTATCCTGGTTTTATTCTTTAAAGTTCCACAAGGCAAAGCTGCAGGTACATCACTAGCAATTATTGCCATTAATTCGATAACTGCTTTCATCGGGCACAATCGAAGCTGGGATGATGTGGACTGGAAGATTCCGTTAGTAATGGCAGTTGCTGCGATAGCTATCGCCCGCATGGCATCGATTAAGAGCGGTCAACTTAATCCTGTGCTGATGAAAAAGGGTTTTGCAGTCTTGCTTTACTCAATTGCGGTATTTACTTTGTTGCAGACGTGGGTTATTTCTTAATCTCACGAACCTTGATGTATTTGGATTGAAATCCAACAATCATGTACAGCACGACAGGAAATGCAAAGGCAACGGGCAAAGAGGTTAATTCGGCCAGCAAACCGATCAATGTTGGGCCACCGAAGTAAGCAGCAATTGCAATCAATCCAACTCGAGCTAATCCAACAGATGGTGCGATTCCTGGAATAGATGCGGCGGCCAAGTTAAACGCTGGAAAGAATGGACCCATTCCAAAACCCGCGGCACCAAAACCTAAACAGACAATGATCAAACCTGCAGTCGGATATGAATCTGAGATATTCATTCCTACTAACAATCCAAGACCCCACAAGCCACCACCAAAATAACCGCCGTATTTAACCGTATTCACATGGCCCCACTTTTCAAATGCGCGATCCCCCAGCAATCGACTTGCGATCATTGCTAAGGAAAAAGTTGTGGCAGCTGCTGCATTTAAACCTTTACCGATTCCCATATGGTCTTGCAAAAGGATTCCGCTCCATTCGTAAGCACCACCTTCTGGAATCAAAGAGCACATCAAGCCAATTCCAAGGGCCCACAAAATCAGTGATTCTTTACCAATGAGTTTTACTTTGCCGGCATCATCTTTTCCTGGTTCGCCTAAGTGTCCATCGTGTTCGGCAGGAAGCATGAAGTTAGCAATAAACTGAAATGTCAGTAAACCAATTACCGCAATTCCAATCAGGTTGTCGCGAGGTGAAACAAAGTTGGCAATTAATCCGCCAACTAAGGTTGCGGCAAAGGCACCAATGCTCCAGAAGCCATGGAAACTAGACATCCAGCGCCCCTTAGTGTGCTTTTCGATCTCAACAGCTTGGCCGTTAATTGCAATATCCATAAATGCAACATTGAAACCTGTAATAAACAGACCTAACAACAAGATCTGTACTGTGTCAGCCATTCCAATTACAAAGACACCTACTGGCAAGAAAATTCCAGATATTCGAACAACTAACTTGGATGAATACGAATGCACTGCTCGACCTGCAATTTGTGCGCCAGGAATAGAACCAACTGTGCTTGCCAATAGAACCAGTCCAAATTGGCCATCACTTAGATTGAGTGAATCTTTGATCTCTGGAATACGCGGAATCCAAGCAAGGCCCAAAAAGCCCAAAAGAAAGAAGCAGCTATAGATCGCGTTACGGGCACGCATACCCATCGCATACAAATCAGTATTCATCCTGTGATGAGAGTACTTGAATAGTTCGATAATCTACGAAGGTGGAAGGTGTAAAGGAAAAAGCTGCCGTCAAGCGAGTTATTGCTGCCCTTGCAGAACACGGCTTAACTGGAGAAGTTCACGTTCTTTCAGATAGCGCCCGCACTGCGCAAGAAGCTGCCTCTGCCCTGGGAATTGAAGTTGGACAGATTGCTTCCTCACTTATCTTTAAACTTCCAGATGATTCTCCATTGCTAGTCATTACAAGTGGTCGCCACAGAGTCGATACCGATTTAGTTGCCAAGAACTTAGGCATCGAAAAGCTAGGTCGAGTCGATGCCGATTATGTAAAGGAAAAATCAGGATTTTCTATTGGTGGCGTAGCTCCGATTGGCTGGATATCACCCGCAACAATTCTTATTGATCAAGCGCTCAATGATTACGAGGTTGTTTGGGCTGCAGCGGGTCATCCTCATGCGGTGTACCCAACGACTTTTACTGAATTAATTGCATGCACTGGTGCTCAACCAATGGTTGTTGGTGAAAATTGATAGTTGCTTACTTTTGGAAGATCAAGCCTACAAAGCTTCCTTTTGCGATTGCAGCTATGGGCTTTGACCGCATCTGGTTGTTTCGCGATAAGAATGTTACTTTTCATAAATCTTTAGGAACTGGTAAAGGTGAGACCTTTACCCCCAGCGATGCACATGCTTTGCAATGGGGTTTGGTGGCAGTAGTTGAGGATATTGAAAAGTTTGATTCTTCAACCGTCGTTAAGCGCTGGCGCAAGAATTCAGTCACTGAATTTCGGGCAGTGCTAGATCCAATTTCATCCCACGGTAAATGGGCGGGTAAAGAACCTTTTGTTGGTGCGCTTAAGGACTGGGATGGACAGGTCGCAGCAATTACACGTGCGCGCATTAAATGGAGTCAGAACTTTAGATTTTGGAGTTCAGTACCGCCCGTTACCGTTTCTTTAAAAGCAGCACCCGGGTTGGTCGCAGCAATAGGAATTGGTGAAGCGCCTATTGGTCTGCAGGGAACTTTTTCTTTGTGGGAATCAGCCGCTGCGATCCGCGACTTTGCATACAAAGGGGCTGCGCACCAAAAGGCGATTGCAGATACAGCGGCCTATAACTGGTATTCAGAAGAGCTTTTCGCGCGCTTTGCTGTGCGTGAAGTCCGCGGAACGTTGCAGTAACTGTCTTAAATAATTGGAATAAGGCAGACTTATACCTATGTCCATCCGCCATTACACGCCCCGTCGTCGGGCTAGAGGTGGCGCATCTCCCCTTCTGATCAAGGTTATGAGTGTTGCTCTTGGCTTAACAATTTTGATGCAGATCGCTTATCCATTAGTTGATGGCGGTGTATTGCAGTTCATCACAATCGCATCTGTTTTAACCGCCGCCTTTGCAATGTTTCTTCACGGAATTGCTGCTTTTGGGGCGCGATATGGATGGAGCATGCTCGGCATAACTCTAATTTTTGGTTACTGCATTGAGCAAGTAGGTGTTTCAACTAGCTGGCCATTTGGTGAATATTCGTATTCATCGACATTAGGTCCAAAGTTATTTGATGTGCCATTAGTTGTGCCTTTTGCTTGGGTAATGATCGCCCACCCTTGTTTAGTTGCGGCACGACGAATTGGTAAGTCATGGGTATTTTTGTATGGCGGATTGTTGATGATGGCTTGGGATCTTTTCTTAGATCCACTAATGGTTACTGCAGGTCGTTGGACGTGGGTCGTCACTGGCGCACACGTTCCATTTCAACCTGAAATTCCATTGTCCAACACCTTTGGTTGGCTCTTATCTGGAATGACGCTCATAACTATTTTGCACTTTGCTACACCGCGTGATCGTCGCAAGGTTGGTGGATCTTTGATCGCTGCAGATGTACTTCTTTTCTGGACCTGGTTTTCAGGTGTTGTTGGAAACTTGTTCTTCTTTGACCGTCCCGGAATCGCACTATTTTCAGGAGTAATCCTTGGAGTTCTACTAACTCCTTACTTCTTTAATCGTTGGGTCGGAAGACCTTAGCCTTTTGATGATTCTCTTCTTTTTAATGCCATTAATCCTGCTCACCATTGCAGCGGTTAACTTTGTCCAGATTCGCACACCTAAAGCCACATCACAATTGTTGGACTCTGTCGGTGTTGTGGTTCCTATGCGCAATGAAGCTGAAAATGTTGAAGGCATGGTTACAACCCTTTCAGCTCAAGATGGCCCCTTTCACTATTACTTACTTGATGACAACTCGGAGGATTCAACCTATGAACTTCTGCAGAAGCTCACTGCCTCAGATTCACGCTTCACCGTAATTAAGGGTGCACCCCTTGCAGATGGCTGGATAGGAAAGACGTGGGCTTTGCAACAGTTGTATGAAGCAAGCAATGAAGATGTCTTGGTTTCTATTGATGCAGATGTTCGATTAACAAATGATGCAATCAATCAAGCGGTAACACTGCTGCATGGCGCTCGATTAGATTTTGTTTCTCCGTATCCACGTCAGATTGCACAGACCTTTGCCGAAAGATTGATACAGCCACTGCTTCAATGGTCTTGGCTAACAACAGTGCCATTGAGATACGCAGAAAGTTCTGGACGCACATCGATGGCTGTAGCTAACGGGCAATTCTTTGCGGTACGTCGATCGGCACTTGATGCAATTGGCGGATATCAATCGGTTAAGCACTCTGTGATCGATGATGTTTTCTTGGCACGCCAATTGATTAGTAGCGGATCATCAGGAACAGTCATTAATGGTTCAGATATCGCAGAAACGCGAATGTATGCATCGTGGAAAGAGATCAAAGCTGGATATGGAAAATCTCTCAGCAAGGCTTTTGGATCGATAGTTGGCGCTGCATTTGTGGCGGCATTTTTATTTGCCACGAGTATTGGAACACTGATTCTGGGCCTTGCCGGGAATCCATATGGCTGGCTTGGTTTTGCAGCCATGGTTGCAACACGCGTACTAAGCGCGGTTAAGAGTCGTGGAAGTGTTCTAGATAGTGTGTTGCATCCAATATCAATCGCTGCACTGATTTACCTGATTGTTTATTCATACTTAGTGCGCAAAACCGTGATGTGGAAAGGTCGCACAGTATGAAGATCGTGGTGATTGGTGCAGGAATGGGCGGAATGACCGCTGCTGCACGTTTGTCACGAGGTGGGCACGAAGTTGTTCTATACGAAGCTTCTGATCAAGTTGGCGGAAAATGCCGTACCGAATGGATCGGAAAAGTTGCCTTTGATACTGGTCCCTCTTTGTTAACTTTGCCTGCGGTCTACAAAGATTTCTTTCAGCGAACCGGAAAACCTATGGGCTTGGTCTGTCCCATCGAATCGGTAAATCCTTCCTTTGATTACCGCTTTGCCGATGGCAGCAATGTGAAGTTTGCCAATCTTTCTAGAAAAGAAACTTTGGATTCGATTAGCCAATCTTTTGGTGCTGAAAGTGCTGCCCAATGGGATCGCATTATGAAACGCGCCGAACGTATGTGGGATGTTAGCCGTGGACCTTTTATTGAGTCCGAACTGAAATCCCCTATCTCGCTGATGAAGCGCTTCACCTTTTTGCGAGATATGAAAATCATTGCACCTTGGAAAACGTTACGTGTTCATGCAGATGAGATTCTTAAGGATCAACGCCTGCGCTACATCATGGATCGTTATGCCACCTACAGTGGATCAGATCCTCGCAAAGCACCAGCTGTACTTTCTACTATCGCTTTTGTTGAAGAAAGCTTCGGGGCTTGGCACGTTAAAGGTGGCCTAGGCCAGCTGACCGCAACCGTTTATCAGCGGGCGTTAGATGTTGGGGTTAAGTTTCACTTGGACTCCCCCGTTTCAGCAATTAACACCGCGGGTAAGAAAGTAACGGGAGTGACTTTGCTTGACGGAACTGTTGTTGGAGCAGATGTGGTTGTTGCAAATGCTGATGCTTCGTTGGTCTACAACAAGTTGATTACTGGGAACAAGCGCGCATTAAAGAAGGCTCGCAAGAACATTGAGAAGGCTGATGTTTCCGTCGCTGGTTTTTCTTTGCTGCTGGGGATGCGTAAAGACCCAGATCAAGTGCTTAACCACCACACAATTTTGTTTCCAGAAAATTATGACGCTGAATTTGATGCGATCTTTACCGATGGAAAGCCCGTTGAAAAGCCAACGATTTACATCTGTGCTCCGCAAGATCCCCTAATGAGTAAAGATGAAACCCTCGAGGGCTGGTTTGTACTGGTAAATGCTCCTACGCACGGACAATTTGATTGGAGCGATAAAGAGTTTGCTCGCAATTACGCGAATACGATTATTGATCAAATCGAAGCACGCGGAATTTCAGTTCGTGACCGTTTGGAATCCTTAACTGTTAGAACACCAGCTGATTTAGAGGCTGCAGTTCTTGCTCCAGGTGGTGCAATTTATGGAACTTCAAGTAACGGAGCCCGCGCCGCATTTATGCGCGCTAAGAATCGTTCGCCAATTAAAGGTTTGTATCTAGTTGGAGGCTCTGCCCACCCAGGTGGCGGGTTGCCACTTGTTGGAATCAGCGGTGATTTAGTTACGGAAGCAATTGGCTACGAGAAAAACGCACGACACTGATAAAGCTGTAGCACTGAATTGCAAGGAAAACCACTGAAACAATTGTTAGTCCAGGGATATTAAGTAAACCCATTACCAAAATGATGAAAATGTAACTTGCGCGCATTGGACGCTCTGCCGGTGTTACAACGCCTATGTCACTGACGCCTAATGAGATCAACTTGGTACGTGCATACTCTTGGAAAGCTGCAACGCTCCACAAAGTGATTGGAATCCACGCAGGTACACCGATCGCATACAAGGTGTAGAACCAGAGGGCTTCGCTGATGCGATCTACAACTGAATCAAGGGTTGCGCCCCATTTGCTATCTCGTTGCTGGAAGATGGCAACGCTGCCATCGATTCCATCGCAAAACAATGAGAAAACAAGGAAAAGTATTGACCACAAGGTTTGTGCAGTTAATGCAGTTCCGATCGCGCCCAATAAACCTAAGTAGGTAAGCGCGTTAGGAGAAATACGAAGTAGTGTGCAAATCAAGCCAAAGCGATATGAAATGTTCAACCAAGCTCCAACGATGCCCTTAGTTTCGGCATCGCTATGCAAAGAACTCCACTTTGCCTTGAACTCTTGCTTACTTAACATTGTTGAGCTTTCTGTAGATTTCTTGAGTAGCTGTAGAACTATTCATTGTGTAAAAGTGTAAGCCAGGCGCGCCAGCTGCTAGCAACTCTTGGCAGAGTGATGTTGCTATCTCCACGCCTAATTGGCGCACAGCATGTGGATCATTTTCTACTTTGGCGAAGGCTTCTGCGATCTGAGGTGGGATTGGAGTTCCACCAAGTTCGGCCATGCGATGAAGTAACTTAACGTTGGTGACGGGCAAGATTCCGGGAATGATTACTAACTTCGATCCTCGGGCCGCTAGAGCTTCAACTAATCGGGTGTACCGATGTGCTTCAAAGAAAAATTGAGTTGTAGCAAAGGTGGCACCTAGTTCTTCTTTGCGAATAAGTACATCTACATCTTTAGCAAAGTCGCCGTTAGATGCAGGGTGGCCATCTGGAAATGCAGCAACTCCGATTGTGAATCCACCAAACTCATCAGCTAACTGAACTAATTCATCGGCATGATTAAAACCACCTGGTGTTGGAGTCCATGGCGCACTTGGTCCCCCCGTTGGATCTCCGCGAAGTGCCAAAATACTTGTGATGCCTGCTTCTTTATAGCTGTGCAAAATTGCGATTAATTCATCACGAGTAGATCCAACACATGTCAGGTGCGCAACAGTTGAAATACCTGTCCGCTTCGTAATTTCTTGAGCAATCCGAATTGAACGATCGCGGGTAGATCCACCTGCGCCATAAGTAACCGAGACAAAGTCTGGGGCGATTGACTTAAGCCCCTCGATGGCAGCCCACAGGCGATCTTCGCCCTCAACATCCTTTGGAGGGAAGAACTCGAATGAATACGAAGTGCGCAATACCACGGAGTGAGGGTACCGTTACCGAGTGAGT
>JBIIQY010000007.1:0-27894 GCA_044341805.1 Candidatus Planktophila sp. | reverse complement strand
TTGCAGGTAGATCCAGGAGTTATCTTCTGGGCAGAAAAGGCCGTGATAGGAATCAGGGTAAGAGTGAGGGCAACTAAGAGTCCTTTGGTAAGGCTCCCCTTGATTCGCATTCCAAAAGGGTAATGGGAAAATCAATTCTTATGGGGGTTCGTGCGCTCAATTCTGGGGTCGGGGGTTCGAGTCCCTCACCACCCACTTACAAGCGTGAGTGTACCCGAGTTTTTAAAGCAAGCCCGATAATGAGACACCATATCTTTTTGCGGTTTCTTCAATATTTTCTCTAATTCCGGAGCTAATCGAAATTCCATTTACTTCTCGATCGCATCTGGTTTGGTATTCAAATTCACCAGGAAGTAAAACGGAATTGGGCTCACCTGCGTTGTGCATGATGTTCTCAAATTGAGATGCAACTGACTTGAATAAATCTAGGCTCACAAAGCGTGATACATCCACCGCGATAAAGATGGTTCCGTTTCCAAAACCGCTGTCTGAAATAGCAGCGGGCATATTTTCTGAAAGAATTCCAGCAGCGACATCAATAAGAACAGAAAGTCCTGATCCTTTATGGCCTCCGAAAGCCAAGAGAGAACCACCGTCAGCTAAATCAGATGCATTTACTGATGGCTTTCCTGCTTTATCCAAAAGCGAGCCTGGCTGAATAGACTCGCCACTCATACCCGCCATAATTATTTTTCCAGCCGCTACTACTGCAGTTGAGAAATCTAAAACATAATCAAAATCTGCCGACCCAGGTACTGACCAAGCAAAGGGATTAGTTCCAAGCACGCGTTTAACGCCACCAAAAGGGGCAACTATTGGTCCACCTGTATTACAAAAAGCGATTCCCATCATCCCAGCCTTTGAAATCAAATCGACATACTCACCAAGTCGGCCCACATGATTTGTTTTACTTAATACAACGGTTGCAGTTCCATACTTGCGAGCTGAATCGATGACTGTTTCGGTAGCAAGGTAAGAAGCGCTTTGTCCCCATCCCCATCCGCCATCAATAAGTGAGGTGGATTCTCTCGTCCATTCCACTTTTGGATAGGCATTAGGAATTAAATTCCCCGATTGCACCCAACCGGAATACTCCATCAGCCTAATGATTCCGTGAGAGTCATGCCCAACTAAATTTGATAGCACAAGTGATTTAGCTACTGCACTAGCTAAATCTAAGGGTGCACCCATTCCGCAAATGACTTTGGTGCCAATTTCGACCAACTCTGCTTGAGAATAGACTTTTGAATTAGACAAACTTTGCCTCAACTAAACCTAAATCACCAAAGTCAACGCTTACCAAATCTCCTGGCTGTACAAAGCAGTGTCCAGTACACGTTCCTGTACTTACAAATTCACCAGCGAAAACATCTCTGCCTCGCTCCCTTAGCCAATTAACCATCCATGTCAGACTAGTAACCGGATGCCCCATGGCTTGAACTCCTTGCCCCGACTTTATGTAGGAGCCATTCACATATAAATCAATGTTTGCTTTGGGGAGATCAACATCCTCCCAATTTTTGATTTTGTTTCCAACTACAAACGCTGCCCCGCCTGCGTTGTCATACATACCACCAAAATATCCGCTGAGGCTGTACCAATCTTCAAAAACAGAATCTCCGATTTCAATTACGGGAGCTAAATATTCGATGCCAGCGCGCAAATCTTCCTCGGTATAAGCCTTATCCCGAACTGGAAAATCTTGACCAAGTTGAAACGCAAACTCGCATTCGCACAAACGATAATTAACGAAAAACTCTGATGGGACTTCTGCGGGACTTTTCATAACAGATCGAGTGAATAAGCGCCCTGGAGATGGGCTTGGAATATTTTCAGCTTTTCTAACATCCATGCTTGCGGCGCCAACTTTCCAGCCCGCACCTTCCCAGCCAAGTGCGTACTCCAATTTCAAGATTACTTCTTCCATTGACTTCCAAGATCTAGCCCGCAAGTGCTCTGGCATGACTACAGGAGTTCGACTTTTTCTGCCATTAGCAATCAGTTCAACGAGTTCATCAATTTCGACAGGCGTTAAATCACTCTCTCGAGGAGAAGGTTTAGATCCACCAGGAGGGGTTGGACCATGTATCAGTCGGCCACGATCACTTAAATAATCAAGTCGCGGTTTATCTTTATTTGCCCTAATCAGTTGCAAACGTTCTGCTTCATATGTGTTCATATCTGATCCCCCTGAGTTAAGGGTATGCAATCAGAGTTAAGCGGTAATGTAAACAGAAATCAGGGGTAACAAGGATGCATTCAGGGGCAAGTAGGGGATTTGTGGGCTCAAATTCAAAAGAGCAGAACCTACTTCAAGGTAATACGCAATAATTGATGTATGAATCCAAGGATCTGCGTTATCGGAGCTGGCCCAAGTGGCATTACAGCAGCCAAAAACTGCGTTGAAAATGGTTTAGATGTTGTGGTCTTTGAAAAGAATGACAAAGTTGGCGGCAACTGGGTCTTTAACTCTAAAACAGGACATTCAAGCGTTTATGAAAATACACACTTAATTAGCTCAAAGGCATGGTCTGAGTTTGAAGATTATCCAATGCCAGATTCATATCCTGATTATCCGAGCCATATCCAACTGCAAACTTACTTCCAATCTTACGCAGTTCATTTCGGCGTGATGCCACGGATTAAATTTGATCACACAGTAAATCATGTGACTCGCCAAATCGATGGAAGGTGGCTCGTTGAATACACCGATAACAGTGGAGTTAAGAAGAGCGAAGTATTTGAATATTTGATGGTTTCTAATGGTCACCATAATGTGCCGAAGTATCCAGAGTACCCAGGAAATTACAGCGGAAAGTTTTTGCACTCCCATGATTTCAAAGGCGTGGATGAGAGCTGGCGAGATAAGCGTGTACTAGTAATTGGTGGCGGTAACTCTGCCTGTGACATTTCCGTTGAAGCAGCTCGGATGACGAAGACGGTTCATATGTCTATGCGAAGTCCGCAGTGGTTCTTTCCAAAGTTCATCTTTGGTCAGCCAGGTGATGTCTTCGCTGCACGTAGCAAGTGGCTACCAAGGAAGCTTCGCCAGTATGGCCTGAAGTTTTTGGTTAAGTTAATTCAAGGTCCATACAGTCGTTATGGATTACCAGAGAACACCACTCTCCCCCTGACTAACCACCCAACTTTGAACTCAGATCTGATGGATTACATTCGCCACGGCCGGATTAAGCCACGCAAAGCTATTAAATCTTGGAGTGGGCTAACCGTTGAGTTTGTCGACGGCAGTAAAGAAGATTTTGACATTATTTGTGCAGCTACGGGTTTCTGGACAATCTTCCCATTTTTTGATGAAGATTTTATAAACTTTAAGAATTTAACAGAGGTCCCGCTATTCAAGAAGATGATGCATGAAAAGTATGAAAATCTTTACTTCATCGGGTTGTTTCAACCTCTTGGTTGTATTTGGCCACTCGCTGATTATCAAGCAAAGATTGCTTGTTTAGAGATAAATGGAAAATACCGTAGGCCACACGATATGAAATCTGCGATTGATCACGAGGTCAAAAATCCTCATTTCAACTTCACGCCAGGGCAGCGTCACGCAGTAGAGGTCGATTACCACCTGTTTCGTAAAGAGTTGAAAAGTGAATTGAAGAAGGCTGGCCTAGATATAGGTAAATCACCTGCGGGCAACAAGAAGCTGTACAAAAACTTTGCTGACGATTTACTGAGAATCAAGGTTTCGTAAGGACACTGCAAATTCAACGCATTAGCATTTGAACCATGCCACTGTGTCTGAATCCAAAGTGCCAAAAGCGTCTGGCCGCAAGCCTTGAGAGTTGTCCGTATTGCGGGGGAAATGAGATCGGCCAGTTCAACTCTTATAGCAAGCAAGAAGCGCTGGAAGAAGAAATCACCATTGAAAACTTTCATAAGGTTGTTAAGAACACTCGGCCCTTTATTGAACGCACCATCATTAATGAGGGATCCAAAGTGTCATTCAGATCAAAGTTAGCGGTACGCCTTCAATACCTCATCCGTAAAGCACTTAATCGCGAGAGATGAATAGAATTAGTCCATGCTGGGTGGAATCAATAACGGACTCTTTCTGCAATCCTTTGGCGGGTTTGCGGGGTTAGCGCTATTAATTCTTGTGCTCAAGTGGGGATTTTCATCCAACAAGCGCATGATCATCACGCCGATTAAAGCTGGAAAGAAAGATCAATACGGATTACTTAGGCCGTTGCAAACTCCTAGCAACTACATCGAAGCTCAGATGAGTTTGCAAAAACTAACTGATGCAAATATCAAGGCCACACTGACGCAGACCTTGGATGGACCGCAGTTGATGGTTTTTGAAAAGGACTTAAAGATCGCAGCTGCGGTACTAGCTCAGTAATTCAGCCAGCAGAGCTTCGACTCGGCCCTTAATCTCATCGCGGATAACGCGAACTGATTCAATTCCTTGTCCTGCAGGGTCATCTAGAACCCAATCCTCGTAACGCTTTCCAGGGTAAAACGGACAAACATCTCCGCAGCCCATAGTAATTACTGCATCAGATTCTTGAACTGCTTCAGTTGTTAGAACTTTTGGAACGTTATTCGCAATATCAATTCCAATTTCTGCCATAGCTTCTACTGCAATGGGATTTATTGAATCCTTAGGCGCGCTGCCTGCAGAAAGTACTTCGACTCTGCCCTGTCCAAGTTCGCGCATAAAGCCTGCTGCCATCTGTGATCGGCCTGCGTTATGAACACAAACAAAGAGAACGGTTGGCTTATTTGTCATTAGTAAGTGCTTTCACTAGGCCCAGGCCGATGATGGCTCCGAGAATTTGAGCTGCAATAAATTTTGGCGCACACTCTGGAGCAATTCCAGCAAATGAGTCGCTGAAAGTTCTACCGATTGTGACTGCAGGATTTGCAAAAGATGTTGAACTTGTAAAGAAATAAGCACTACCGATCCAGGCAGCAACAGCTGCAGGGATCACGGTGAGGTTCTTTTGATTCACCAGTAAATTGATGACAAGGATTAAACCTGCAGTTGCAACTATTTCAGCCAAGTAAAGGTGGCTCCCCGAGCGAATCTTGGTTGCGGTTTGAATAATTGCTTGGTCAAACATGGCATTAGCAAGGAATGCACCTGTTATTGCACCTGCAATTTGTACAACTGCATACTGCAGAAATTGGATGAATGAACTCTTGCCTTGAATCAAGTCAATAAGTGTTACAACAGGGTTGAAATGCGCACCGCTAATTGGAGCCAAGATAAGAATTAAGGCTGCCAGACCAAAGACTGTAGCAATTGTGTTGATCAGCAACTGTAGGCCAACATCTTGAGTTAGATCGGTGGCCATAATTCCTGAGCCAACAACGATAGCTACTAAAAGTGTGGTGCCCAGATATTCGGCCAAGAGCTTTCTCATGGGATGAGGTTACTCATGACTTGGTGAATGCAGGGTGAACGCTAGGTTATTTCTGACAAAGCAAAACCCCACCAGCCACATTGGCCGATGGGGTTTTGTTTAAGGCTTGTTATGAAACAGCGATCACGTCAACAACGAAGATCAAGGTCTCTTTTTCTAGTGGGTGGCCCACTGAAGGTCCATAACCGAGTGCTGGAGGAATAACTAGCAGGCGACGACCGCCAACCTTTGCTCCTGGTAAACCTTCCTGCCATCCGGCAATAACACCTGACAATGGAAATGTTGCAGGTTGCCCCGATGAAATTGATGATTCAAGAATTTCTCCACTTGACCATGCCATCAATGTGTAATGAACTGTCAAAGTTGATGTTGGCTGAATCTCTGTTCCAGTTCCAACAATGATGTCCTGCTTTTCTAAATTAGTCGGTGCGACACCTGATGGAGCCGAGATCATCGGCATTTCACCAATGTTTCCCGTTACCGTTGGAAGTCCTGCTGCTGATCCTGACACTGTGTCATCTCCTCCGAGTGTTGTGAATGATGCAAATCCAATTGCTAATACGGCAAGAACCGCAAATACTTTCAAAAGGGTTTTCTTTGGCATGGTTCTCCTTGTTATTCGATTTCGCCGATTAGTTTAAACTCACCATCACCGATCTGGCCCTGGGAACGGTAAAGCTCCAACTTGGCACGAGTATCGGCAATATCAAGGTTGCGCATAGTGAGTTGTCCAATGCGATCAACTGGGCCAAATGCAGCGTTTTCGGTGCGCTCCATTGAAAGCTTTTCAGGGTGGTAACTAAGTCCTGGACCAGTTGTGTTGATGATCGAAAAATCATCACCGCGACGCATACGAATAGTTACTTCTCCAGTAACTGCAGATGCAACCCAACGCATCAGGGATTCGCGAAGCATCAAGGCTTGTGGATCAAACCAGCGACCTTCGTAAAGTAAACGACCAAGACGGCGACCTTCGGCATGGTAATTAGCAATTGTGTCTTCATTGTGGATTGCGCTGATCAAACGCTCATATGCAATAAACAGCAGCGCCATTCCTGGAGCTTCATAAATTCCACGGCTCTTTGCTTCGATAATTCTATTCTCGATCTGATCTGCCATTCCTAAACCATGGCGACCGCCAATTGCATTGGCTTCCTTCATTAAATCTACAACATCATCGAAGGACTTACCGTTGATGGAAACAGGACGTCCTTGATTAAAAGCAATTTTTACATCTTCAGTGTCGATCTTTACCGCTGGATCCCAGAATCGAACGCCCATGATTGGTTGAACTAATTCAACAGAAGTATCAAGGTTTTCAAGACTCTTTGCTTCGTGAGTTGCACCCAAGATGTTTGCATCAGTTGAATACGCTTTTTCAGTGCTGTCACGGTAAGGAAGTCCGTGTGCAACTAACCATTCAGACATTTCCTTGCGTCCGCCAAGTTCGGTTACAAAATCTTGATCAAGCCAAGGCTTATAAATTCTTAGGTTTGGGTTTGCTAGCAGGCCGTAACGGTAAAAACGTTCGATGTCATTACCTTTATATGTAGATCCATCGCCCCAGATTTCAACTAAATCCTGGTGCATTGCACGAACCAACATAGTTCCAGTTACTGCGCGACCCAAGGGCGTTGTGTTGAAGTATTGCTTTCCGCCAGCGCGAATGTGAAAAGCTCCGCAAGCAATCGCTGCAAGACCTTCTTCAACTAGTGCATTTTTGCAATCAACTAGGCGTGAAATCTCTGCGCCGTATTCCTTTGCGCGACCTGGAACCGAATCAATATCTGGCTCGTCGTATTGGCCAAGATCTGCGGTGTACGTACAAGGGACAGCGCCCTTGTCTCGCATCCAGGCAACGGCCACTGATGTATCGAGACCGCCAGAAAAAGCGATTCCAACCTTTTCACCAACTGGAAGAGATGCGAGGACCTTAGACATGCCTTAAGTCTAACGGATGTTAAGCGTCGAAAGTTTCTGCTCTAGGGCAGGTTTAACACCCCACTGAGCGGTAATTTCAAGGTATCTATCAATATCTAACTGTTCGGGCTTTGCATCAGTCTTTACTGCACGGATCATCAAATTTCGAGGCGTGTGTTCTCCCCCAATGAATTCAATAACTTCTACTCGATAACCAACCAGTCTTAGTAGTTGTGACCTGAATGAATCAGTGAGTAGATCACCCAAGCGTTCCTTCATTAACCCAAACTTTGTAAGCGCTCCCCACGGTTCAGGTGCTGCATCAATCTGCTTTTGAATATCGTGATGGCAACAAGGTGCGATCAACAAAAGTTTTGAACCACCATTTACTGCCCATGCGATTGCATCATCTGTTGCTGTGTCACATGCATGTAAGGCAATAGCGATATCTGCCACTTCTGCCGTTGTCTTTGAAATCTCTTCGGCCTTAAAGGAAATAGTTTTTGTAATACCAAGCTTTTCGGCAATTGCATTGTTGCGATCTCTGGATTCGGGTCGAACATCAATGCCTGTCACAACTACAGGTATTCCGGACTTCATTAAGAATTGATGAGCTGCAAAAGTTAAATATGCATGGCCGCAGCCAAGGTCGGTGATGCGAAGCGGTTGCGCCGGTGTTGGCTTATGGATTTGACCCGCATCAATTGCAGCGTTTAGTGCAGGAGACAGCAAACGCAAAAATTCTTCTACTTGTTTGTACTTATCTTGGCGAGAAGGCTTAATGACGCCCTTTGCATCAGCGATTCCAACTTCTCGCAAGAACGGATCATTAGAATCAAGCAGTCTGTCTTTTTTCTTATCGTGCCCCAAATTTTGTTCAGAACTACGTTTTTCGGTGTGCACCTGGGCATCACCGCTCTTGGTCACTCTTATTGAATACGCCTGGCTAGTGCTTTCCACCGTGATGTTTGCATATCCACTATCTAGAAGTTGGTCCACTTCCAGTGCAGTAGGCAAAAGATTCTTTGTCGTTGTTGCCCGCCCATCATTTTGCATCAACTGAAGATGTAGAACACCTTTTATCTCGACTGGGCGAATATCGATACGTTCAAACTGGACTGTCATATTTCTGCGGCGCCCAGATAAAACGGCACGCACAAAGGTTGAGGTATCTAGAATTTTCGAGGCAGCCTCTTGAAAAGCCTCTTCGCGGGTAATTGGCATCTAGTTAGCGAGGTGAGATTATCGCTGTGCCTTTTTCATGATCAAGAATAGTTAAAGTGTGGCTAGGCAGTGCCTTGGCAAAATCTTCGGCTAGCTTGCGTTCACCATCACGGTTCACATCATCAATAATAACGATAGCTTTTGCCGACAACTTATCTTTAAATTCCTTAAGTGCAGGATATCGAGCCTCTGAATTTTTAGATCCTGGTGGGCCATCTACAATCAATAAATCAATCTTTTTCAAATCCTTAAGCGTTGAAACGTCATACCATTCTGAACCATTTGCATATGGGCGCAATGGCGCAATACGAATTTCCGCTCCTCGCACCTTATGTTCCTTGAGCAAATCGCGGGTTTTGGTGCCGTATTCATCAGAGTTATCGATACTGATTACTTTTCGGGCTCCAGACTTTGCACATACCAAAGTTGAAACTCCAGATCCAAGTTCGACAACTAGTGATGGCTTATTTTTCTTAACTGTTTCGGAAATCAAAAGTAAAAGATCTGGTGATGCGGCCCAACTGCGAGTTGATGGAATTGGTGACTTGAACTGAAGCAGATTGCTTAACTGGATAAAGGCTTCAGTCTGTCGGTAAGAAGTCATTGACATTTTCTTGTTCTCAAGTGCGGCCTTGTTAATCTCTCTTGAAATCTGTTCAGTTTTCTTTGAGACTTTTCCGTGAAGGGCTCGTAAAGAACGGATGCAGTACAGGGTTCCGAGCAAGATCAAGAAAAGTAAGACTGAATAAAGGATTTCCATGCTTAAAGTGTAACGGTATGAATAAACGTTATAAAAGAGAAACATACGAGGGTGAGTTACATCCTTTTTACATTGTCTTGCCAATGCTCAATCCGTAGCCTTTCACCATGAACTCCGCACCGTGGTGGAAACAAGCAACCATCTATCAGATCTACCCACGGTCATTTTTTGATAGCAATGGCGATGGAGAGGGTGACCTGGCAGGAATCATCTCCAAACTTGAATATGTGCAAGAGCTTGGCGTTGACGCAATCTGGTTAAGTCCGTTTTATACATCTCCCAACAAGGATGGCGGGTATGACGTTGCTGACCCACGCGATGTTGATCCACGCTTTGGTAACTTGGATGATGCTAAAAAACTGATTCAAGCTGCGCACTCGCTGGGCTTAAAAGTAATTGTTGATGTTGTTCCTAACCACTTTTCTGATCAACACATTTGGTTCCAACAAGCACTAAAAGCTGGAAGAGGGTCTCCCGAACGAGCTCGCTTTCATTTCTACGATGCAAATAAAGATGGAACGCCACCAAACAACTGGATTTCACTTTTCGGTGGTCCATCATGGACTCAAGTCGAAGATGGTCAGTTTTACCTTCATCTCTTTGATTCATCACAACCCGATCTCAACTGGGACAACCCAGAGGTCGCAAGTGATTACGAAGTTACCTTACGTTTTTGGCTAGATCTTGGTGTTGATGGTTTTCGAATTGATGTTGCACATGGTTTGGTAAAAGAGAATTTACTTGCTAATCACCCTGATCCACAGGGAATAAGTGATGCATTGCGCCTTGATGTTTCTATGGATCCTGAAATCCGATATGCATTGCTTCCAACAGTGCCTTACTTTGATCGACAAGGTGTTCACGAGATTTATCGCAAGTGGCGAAAACTTTTTGATTCATACAAAGATCGTGAAATCATGGCGGTTGCCGAAGCTTGGGTGCACCCCCCAGTAAATTCAACACGTTATGTTCGAAGTGATGAACTGCATCAAGTCTTTAACTTTGATTTGCTAGATGCACCATTTAAAGCTGATTTCCTGTTTGACGTTGTAACTCGATCAATTGATCTAATGGATTCGGTTGGCGCACTTCCTACTTGGGCACTTAGCAATCACGATTCACCACGTGTTGCTTCACGTATTGGAGAAGTTCAGGCACGCGCACTTGCGCTCTTTGTTTTAGCTCTACCAGGCTCGTGCTATGTGTTTGCTGGACAAGAGTTAGGTCTGCCTGATGGTGAAATTCCAGATTCTTCAAGGCAAGATCCGATTTACATTAGAACCAAGGGAGCGCAAAAAGGCCGAGATGGTGCACGTGTGCCACTTCCTTGGAATGGCGAAGCCGCTCCTTTTGGATTTACTGCTGGAAAGCCTTGGTTGCCGTTGAGTGACAACTGGAAAGATCTGACA
The DNA here is from genome assembly GCA_044341805.1 of Candidatus Planktophila sp. GTDB lineage: Bacteria > Actinomycetota > Actinomycetes > Nanopelagicales > Nanopelagicaceae > Planktophila. Next base: position 17,191 of record JBIIQY010000007.1, on the reverse strand, counting down.
ATTGAAAAGCAAAGCGTGGATCCAAAAAGCACTTTAAATCTCTATCGCACCGCCTTAAAACTTCGTGCTGATCACCTAATTGATCAAGGATCAATCACTTGGCTTGAGTCGCCCAACCATGGATCAAAGAGCTCTTCACTGTTGGCGGTTCGTCGTGGCAATGTCTCTATCTATATGAATCTTTCTGATTCACCCGTTGAGGCTGAAATTAGTGGAAAACTTTTGATTACAAGCGCAGGAACGGTCGATGCTCGTGATGGAAAGTTAACTATTCCTGCCATTTCAACCATCTGGATACATCACTAACTGGCACAATAACGCCATGGAATCTACGACTACATGGCTCTTAACCATTGGAATTCTCTCTCTTGTAATTCTCTTTGACTTAACTCTTGCGATTGTTCGTCGCAACAAAGAGACAACTATGACTGAGGCGGGAATCTGGACATTCATCTATGTGTCTGCGGCGATTGTTTTTGGAATTATGCTGCCGGGCTGGACATCGGATCCAAATGCACAAAAAGAGTTTTTTGCTGGCTGGTTAACTGAGTATGCATTGTCAGTAGATAACATCTTTGTATTTGTCATCATCCTGAGCAGATTGAAAGTGGATAGAACCAAGCAACAACTAGTTCTGCTATTGGGAATCATCATCGCCTTGTTGCTAAGAGGTGGCTTTATTGCGGCAGGTAGTGCGATCATTGAGAAGTTCTCGGGAGCTTTCTTTATCTTTGGAGCATTCCTTGTCTTCACCGCTTATCGACTTCTAGTCGAAGATAAGGGCGAGGAAGAATGGAAGGAAGATCGAATGATCACCTTCTTGCGTTCTAAAGGTGCATCAACCTTTGTTATTGCGTTAGTTTCTTTAGGTTTCACTGACCTCGTCTTTGCTCTTGACTCAATTCCGGCAATCTTTGGAATCACCCGTGATCCATACATTGTTGTTTGCGCCAACATCTTTGCCCTGATGGGACTTCGTCAGTTGTACTTCTTGTTGCAAGGTTTACTGCAGCGCTTGGTCTATTTATCCAAGGGGCTTTCCTTCATCCTGGCCTTCATCGGCTTCAAGATGTTCATTGAGGCATTCCATGGCGTAGGTATCCATGACATTGCCGGGCTGGAACTGCCTCACGTGCCTATTGAAGTTAGCCTCTTCGTGATTGTCGCTGCGCTAACAGTGACTGCAGTAGCAAGTCTTACCGCAACTCGCAAAGATGGAAGCGAGATCGTTTAGATCTCTGTTTTCATCTTTCTTAGGGTTGCACGATCATAATCTTTAGATTTTTCATGGATCTTTCGGATCTGTAGCGCAAAAGCTTTAATGGCCGTGTCAAAAGCTGCCAGGTCATTGAACTCTGCCGCCTCTGCCCTAATCAACGGGCCTGAACCATGAGTAGTTAAAACTACTTTGTGATTGTGCTTTCCCTGATGGGGGTTTGCCTCATGCAAAACTTCAACTTCGACGCGATCGATAACAACACTAAATCGCTCCATGCTGCTTAGTTTTTCAGTTGCGATAACTTTGAAATCTTCTGCTAAATCTGCGTTGCGTGTATGAATTTGAATCTTCATACTAAAAGGGTAGTACTAAGACCACCGCTGTCGCTAGGGCTGCAAGAAGAAAAGATTTTCCTAGAATTACCAGCGCAGTTTTACGATCTGCAGCTCTATCTTCTTTGCTTGCAACGCGCTTGATATCGCCCATCTTGCCCACGTTGAAAGTTCCAGCAAAACCATAGGCTAAACAAAACTTTGAGCGCGATTGCACAAAGCCAACTGATGCAACCATCAATGGAAAGAAAATTCCTAAACGTATTTCCGCGGGAGCTTCTACGGTATTGAATGCCAACAAAGTCGTGATAGAGAAAAATAGACCGACAAGTGCAACTAATTGCCTTCTGCGAACTTCACCCTTGCCAATGTTGCAGCTACCGGGAATGTATTGAACCTCAGGCATCTTCAAACTCATCTTCATCGACCCAGGTATCAGCAACAGATTCGTCTTGGTGTTCAACCCATGACAAAAATGATGCCACTGCCTGAAATGCCAGCACAGTTACAGTCAACGCTGCAACGGTTCGACGAATGGCTTTGAACATAGGATAAAAATACTCGCTCTTCCTTGAAAAATCTCTATAAAGAGGCCAGTGCCTGCTCTATATCCTGCCAAATGTCCTCAACATGCTCACAGCCAACTGAAATTCTGATCAATTGCTCGGGCACTGATGGACTTTCTCCAGCCCAGCGACGACGACGTTCCCACAATGATTCAACGCCACCAAGGCTTGTTGCATGTGTAATCAATTGTGAAGAATCACAAACTTTTTCGGCCTGCTCTGCGCTTCCATCAATTTCGAAAGATATGACCGCTCCAAAGCCTGGATAGCGAACCTTGGTAACCTTCGCATGCTTCTCTAAACGTGTGACTAATGTCTTTGCATTTGTTTCGGCGGCTCTAAAGCGAACTGGAAAAGTTCGAATTCCGCGTAGTGCAAGCCAGGCCTCGAATGGCCCCGGTATAGAACCGTTGAATCGACGCGATTCCTCTAGACGCTTGAACAATGCAGTATCGGAGATTGAAAGTGATCCAAGAACTACATCGCTATGGCCAGCAAGAAACTTTGTGACTGAATGCATAACTATGTCCGCACCCATAGACAATGGCTTTTGTACTAATGGAGTTGCAAAGGTGTTATCTACACCAACTCCGATTGTTTGTTTCTTTGCTGCGGCAATCAGTGTAAGAAGATCGGCGATATCAAGACAAGGATTAGTTGGAGATTCCAGCCATAACAGCGCCGCGCCCTTCATTGCGGTAATTACTTCTTCGGTGTTGGTGATATCTACAAAACGAACTTCAAGTCGACCAGCCGAATGATGTTGATTCAGCAAACCCATGGTTCCGCTGTAACCCTGATTTGATGCAACAACAGGTGCACCGATAGGCAAGATCGAAAAGACCGCGCTAATTGCTGCCATACCGGAAGAGAAAGAAAGTGTTTGTCCGCCCTCAAGTTCTGAAATTGCAGCTTCGAGTGCACTCCAACTTTCATTACCGTAGCGTCCATAACCAACTGGACCACCAGCATGGTAAGTAGAAGAAAAAACAAGTGGAGGATTCAAGGAAGCATCAGGTGCAACTTCAGGCCGGCCTGCTGTAATCGCTGATGTTTCTGGGTGAAAACTCATGATCCCAGTCTAATTGTTAGAAAGGATTGCCATGGCCGCATTATGGCCAGGAATGCCGCTTACTCCCCCGCCTCGAACCGCTCCCGCTCCGCATATAAAGATTCGTGGGTCATCGGTTTCAACGCCCCACGACTCTTCAGTTCCATCCTCGCGAAATGGCATAGATAAATCCTTATGGAAAATGTTTCCGCGTGGCAGCGCGATTGCCTCTTCAATATCGAGCGGAGTTTTAACTTCGATAGCCGCGATCACATCTTCGATTGGTTCAGCTAAGTAATCATTAAGTGAAGCCAAAGCAGACTTTAGTGCTGCATCTCGGGCAGCATCGTTGTCTCCATCAAAGAGTGATGCTGGGGTATGCAGACCGAACAAAGTCAGAGTTTGATAGCCAGCATCTTGTAACTCTTGTCCCAAGATTGAAGGATCGGTCAATGTGTGACAGTACATCTCGATCGGCATCTTTTGTGGCATCACACCATTTTTAGCATCTTTAAAAACTGATTCAAACTGAGTAAAGCTCTCGTTAGCGTGAAATGTTCCGGCAAATGCAAGTTTAGGATCAATGCCAGATTTAAGTTTTGGAAGTCGCTTTAACAAAATATTTATCTTCATCTGCGATCCGTCAAGACACTTTGGCGCAGCTTTGCCTCGCAGCTTTGCCAATACACCAGGTGCGGCATTTGAAAGCAGGTACTCACCTAAAACAGCTTCACCATTTTCTAATGTGACTGATACACCAGTAGATGAAGATTCGACCTTAATCGCCTTGGAATTTAGTGAAATATCAACTCCACTGTCGGTAGCTACACGAACTAGTTCCTTGACCAAAGCACCCATTCCGCCCTTGGGAACTTTCCACTCCCCTGTTCCATTTCCAATCAAGTGATACAAAAAGCAGATATTTGCTTGTAAATCAAAGGCTGAAGCAAAAGTACCAATCAGCGCATCTGTCAGCACGACGCCACGGATTACATCGGTCTGAAATCTTTCTGTAATTACTTCGCCAATGGGTTTTTCTATCAAATATTGCCACGTTGAATCTAAATCGATGTGCCGCTTTAGTTCACTTCGAGTTTTAAGTGGCTGCAGCATTGTTGGCGCAATCTTTTCGGCGAACTCTGCAATCTCTCCATAAAAAGCTTGCCACGCCTTTGCCTCTTTACCTGAAGGATCTAATTCATTAAAGGAATCTTCGGTTTTAGAATCCCACACACGAGAGACATACAAACCTTTGTTTTCTCCGTAAGGCGTATAGCTCGAAACTTCACGAGAAATGCACTCGAATGACAATCCTAGATCGCTGATGATCTTGTCAGGCAGGAGTGCGATCAAATAAGAGTATCTAGATAGGTTTGCTTCAAATTGCGGGAAAGTCCGAACACTTTGTGAAGCGCCACCGATTTCAGCGTTGGCTTCAAGAATTCTCACTGATTTGCCCGCTCGGGCTAGATAGGTGGCAGCAACTAAACCGTTGTGACCCCCGCCGATGATGACAACATCATATTTCTTGCTGGGCATTTAAATTGCTCGTGCGATGCGATGTACAGCTTCAGTAATGATTGTTGGGCTTGTAGCAAAATTGAAGCGTACATATTGTGAACATTGTTTTCCATAAATATGTCCAGCGTTAAAGGCAACGCGACCTTTTTCAAGAAGTGTTACGGAAGGATCTTCTCCCAAGTTGAGTGCTTCTAGATCTAGCCATCCAAGATAGCTGTTATCAGGAATGTGATATCTCACCGACGGTAGTTGCGAATTCAATAAATCCTTCAACATATGACGATTGTGGTCAAGATTCTCTATTACTGAATCGAGCCAAATTTCGCCTTCGGCAAAAGCAATTGCAGTTGCAAACCCACCCAGCAAAGAAGCTCTAAAGTGAACTGCCATTGGCATTGTGGCCAAGCGAGTATTAATCACTTCATTTTGGGACACAATAATTGCGCACTTTAACCCTGCAATGTTCCAGCCCTTCGAGGCAGCGGTCACCGTCACCGAAACTGATTCGGCATCTGCTCCTAGACTCAACATCGGAACAAAAGTGTTGCCCTTAAATGTCAGCGGAGCATGGATTTCATCGCTGATGACAAGAACGTCATAGCGCTTTGCTAAAGCAACAATACGAAGTAATTCTTCTTTGGTGTAGATACGTCCCAAGGGATTGTGCGGACTACACAAAAGGTGAACTTTCAAACCTGCTGCATAAGCTTTTTCAATGCCATCCCAGTTCAGTTCCCATGGATTGGCTGACTCATCACCGGTTCTTTCAAATGGAACATCAACTAGCGTTAACTTGGTTTCATTAATCCAGTTGTAAAAATTTTGATACACCGGAGAATTTACAAGAATTGAATCTCCAGGATTAGTAAAGACTCGCAAAACTTCAACTACGGCAACTCCTACATCGGTTGCAGCTCGCACTTGTAGCGGATCAACTTCCCAATTCCAACGTCGTCCTGCAAATTGTGCGAAGCCTTGACCAAGTTCAGGGATTGATCCCAAATAACCAAGATCTGATTTGGAAATCATTTCTGTTAACAGGTCACGAATTGGTTGTGCAACTGGAAAATCCATTTCGGCAACGGGCAATGGAAGTACATCAGCGGCAAATCCACGCCACTTTTCACTGCGGTGGCTCTGCAGCTCTGCCAAGTTAGGTGCCGAGACTGAATGATCGCTCATGCTGGTAAGGCTACCTCAGAGAACTTGTTCTTCGGGGGTAAGTCGTCTAGTTGAATTACGAACCACAAGCGTGGTTGGCAAAACAAGTGACGGCGGATCAATTACAGGTTTGCGTAATCTCTCCATGATCGACCACGCTGCCATTTCACCCATCAAAGTAACTGGCTGTTCAATAGTCGTTAGCTCTGAAAACTCTGCCATTTCATGACCATCAAAACCAATGATTGATATGTCATCAGGTGCCTTGAGGCCATGGCGGCGCAGTGCTTGCATCGCACCTATCGCCATTTCATCAGACTCACAAAAAATCGCTGTTGGGCGATTTGGGCGAGCTAACAAGTCATCCATAGCGCGAGATGCGGTGTGCATAGTGAAATCACCATGGATTTCGCGAGATGGCAACCATTCCAAACCATTTTCTGCAAGCACTTGCATAAAACCTTTGCGGCGATCCTGCGGAACAGAAAAATTAAATGGGTCATCTGGTCGACCAGACATTAGGCCAATCTTCTTGTGGCCCTGGTTTACTAAGTGCTGGGTAGCGGTTCTAGCTCCTGCAACATCATCGATCTTGATTGATGCGCATTTTTCATGATCCATACCAACTAATGCAATTGGAATTCCCAGTGAGAGCATTGAATCGAATTCTTCTTCGGTCGGAGGAAGCGAGATGACGATCAGAGCATCAACCCGACCCTTCAGAAGTTGATGTTGGAAAAGCCTTTCGCGGCCCTTCATTTGACTAAAGTTATAGAGCAGTAAATCCATTCCGGCTTCGCGCAATGCTTGCTCGGCGCCGCTAATTACTTGTGAAAAATACCAACGAGAAATATATGGTGCGACGACGCCTACCGAATTTGTACGACCACTAGTTGCACCTTGGCGCTCTGTGTTTAGCGGGTAGTTCAGTTTTTCAGCAGCGGCAATAATTTTGTCGCGCGTTTGTTGATTGACATGATGAAGTCCGCGAAGAGCGCGAGAAACAGTGGCGGTAGAAACGCCAGCTTCTTCTGCAACCTCTTTAATTCCGGCCATCTCTTCACCTCCTTCGCAACTGTCTCTGCAAGAAATCCTGCAAAAACTTCTGCAAGGACTGAAAAATACGGCAAAGGGGCTGTAATTAGCAATACCACCCATCAAACAGGGGTAGATTGCAGCTCATGAGCAACCAAGTTGAAACACAGATTGATGTATCCCTTACCGAGCGAAATCGTCTGACCGCTTTTTTCCGGATCATCCTTGCCGTCCCAGCACTGATCTTCGTAGCTTCATTTGCGCCTTCGACCGCATTTTCCGAAGATGCTTTAGGAATCTTTACTGGTTTGCTCGCGTTGCCCGCTGGTTTAGCAATTGTTGTTCGCCAGGTGTATCCAAGTTATGTCTTGGCATTTAATGAAGCGTTACTTTCGCTACAAACACGAGTAGATGTGTACTTAGTTTTACTGACAGATGAGTATCCATCAATTGAAGAAAATGACATCGTCAGTGTGACTTTCCCAGAAGTTGATGCTAAGCAGCTCAACCGTTGGTTACCATTGATTAAGTGGCTGCTCGCGCTACCGCTATATCTTGTTGGCCTTGTCTATCTTGTTTATGCCGCATTACTAACTTTGCTTGGTTGGTTCAGTATTTTGTTTACAGGTAACTATCCCGAAATTTGCGCCGAAGGCGTCGTAGGAACAATTGCTTACTGGAACCGTGTCGTTGGCTACGCCTTTTTACTTGTCACAGACGAGTACCCAACTTTCTCTTTGTAAATCATGGCGGTTCACTCTGCGCAGAAGATGCGTCGAATAGTTGCTGAGGTATCTCAGATTGATCCCAAGTTTGCTCCCCTAATCCAGCGACGGCCATTATGTACTTTGGGTCGTAGTGAGCCCTCGGAAACTCACTTCGAATCACTTGTAAGTTCGGTCATTTCGCAACAGCTTGCGACGAAAGCGGCGGCCACGATTCATGAGCGCTTAGTAAAGCAATGTAAGGGTGTCATAACTCCCCGCAAGGTAATAAAACTCAGCGATGAGCAATTGCGAGAAATTGGAGTCTCGGGTGCAAAGTCGCGAACTATTAAAGGGATTGCTACTGCCGCACTTGATAAATCAATTCCCATTAATGAAATAGACCAGATTCATGATGATCAAGAAATATTTGATGCTTTAACCTCAATTTGGGGTGTTGGGCGCTGGACTGTCGAGATGTTCATGATGTTTCAACTTGGTCGCCTTGATGTTTGGCCAACTGGTGATTTAGCGGTGCGACGAGGCTGGGACATCATTCATAAAGCTAAAGAAGAGACAACTGCAAAAGTGTTAGATGTTAAGGGTGAAAAATTACGCCCGTATAGAAGTGTCTTTGCCTGGTACTGCTATCAGGCGGTTCATGAAACTAGAGGACTTGATTACTAGCGTTCCTCTAGAACTAAGGCAACAGAGTTGATGCACCAACGCTCATCGGTTGGTACGGCATAGCCTTCACCTTTGAAAACATGTCCCAAGTGAGACCCACATGCAGCGCAGCGAACCTCAGTGCGAATACGTGGCGCTAATGATCGATCTTCTAAGAGCTCAACGGCATCGTTTTCAGTTGGTGCATAAAAAGATGGCCAGCCGCACCCTGAATGAAACTTAGTTTCACTTCTAAATAATTCGGCGCTACACGCTTTGCACTTGTAAACACCAATCGTCTCGGTCTCGGTGTATTCACCCGTGAAAGCCGTTTCAGTTGCAGCATTACGTAAGACTGCGTATGACAAAGGATCCACGCGCTTGGCAAGTTCGGCTTCATCGATTTTTACTGGATACTCTTTTTCACTCATGATCAATGAACCGTTTCTGGGTATGGAACACCCGTGCTTGAATGGCAGTCGTAGCCATTTGGATTCTTTAGCAAATACTTTTGGTGATATTCCTCAGCTAGGTAGTACTCAATACCCTCGGCACTCAAAATCTCGGTGCAAATTCGATCCATGCCAGCTTTGGTTAGGACCTCTTGGTAACTCAGGCATGAAGCGAGCGCAACCTGCATCTGCTCATGTGTTGTTGTAAAGATAGCGCTGCGGTATTGAGTTCCGATATCTCCGCCTTGTTGATTTAGTGACGTTGGATCATGCATCGTCCAGAACTCTTGCAGTAAACGAAGGTAAGAAACTTTGGTTGGATCGAAAACAACTTTCACCATTTCGGCATGCCCAGTAACGCCTGTGCACACCTGTTCGTACGAAGGATTGGGGCGAATGCCACCCATATAGCCAACGCTTGTTTCGATTACGCCATCTAGCTGCCAGAAGCGACGCTCTGCTCCCCAAAAACAACCTGTAGCAAAGTATGCGATTGAGTTCATGCGTGAATTGTTGCAGTATGCACAGTTATTCGCACCCGCTGATAACCTACAGTCTGACCCAACGAGCCCCCGTAGCTCAGGGGATAGAGCACTGCCCTCCGGAGGCAGGTGCACAGGTTCGATTCCTGTCGGGGGCACTTGAGATAGATCACCCTAATTTCGAAAACTCTTTCCCGTTCATCCTTGTATAACACCGCTACACAGGGGACAATTAAGCCCTTGCACGCACAACTGTGTGTATTACAACAAATACTCTCAACCGAGTCTTACTTCCCTAAGGAGACATGCGATGGATTGGCGACATCAATCAGCCTGCCGTGATGAGGATCCTGAGCTTTTCTTCCCTGTTGGAAATACCGGTCCAGCCCTAACTCAAATCGAAGAAGCTAAAAAGGTTTGTCAGCGCTGCATTGTTAAAGAGCCTTGCTTGGCGTGGGCTCTAGAAAGTGGACAGGATGCTGGCGTTTGGGGCGGTCTGTCAGAAGATGAGCGTCGTGCATTAAAGCGTCGTGCAGCACGTAATCGCGCGCGTTTAATGGAGCAGCAAAACCAGATTTAAAGTGGGAAGCGCAGTTTGGCCTGCGTTCCTTTGTCGGTTGATTCCAACTTCAGCTCACCTTGTAGTTCATTTTCTGTCAAAGTTCGAACAATCTGCAGACCCAAATTAGCTGAAGTCATTAGGTCGAAATCATTAGGTAAGCCAACGCCGTCATCTGAAATAGTTACCAAACCTTCATTGCTATAGCGCTGAAGTTCGATTTTCAAATGCGTTCCAGAATCTGCAAGCCCGTGTTCAAGTGCATTATGAATAAGTTCAGTGACAACTAAAGAAAGCGGGGTCGCTACGCGCGATTCCAGCAAACCGATCTCACCGATTCTTTCGATCTGCAGCTCTCCCATTCGAGGGCTGAGCTCTAGCGAATGGGTAACCAAGGCACTTAAAACCTCATCAAATGCCACAGTAGTTTTTGTACTGTTGGACAAAGTCTCGTGAACCAAAGCAATCGATGCGATTCGCCGAACCGCTTCTTCTAAAGCCGCAGCGGCAGCAGGGTCTTCAATTCGACGTGATTGCAAACGCAGTAGAGCTGAGACGGTTTGAAGGTTATTTTTCACGCGATGATGGATCTCACGGATCGTGGCATCTTTCGTGACTAATTCACGATCACGTCTGCGAAGTTCAGTTACGTTTTGCAGCAAGACTATTGCCCCGATCTTGTCTGTTCCAATAACGAGCGGTAAAACTAACAAATCAATCGTTGCGCCTTGATTATCGATTTCGACTCTTTGCAGAATTTTTCCATTCAAGCGCGAACGAATGCCTTCTTCATGTGCATTAAGTGATGCTGTGACAACTTGTTCAGCGATTTCACCAAGGTTTTTGCCTTCTAAATCCCCGCGCCAGCCCATGCGTGAAAATGCTGACTTTGCATTAGGGCTTGCATAAGAAATTGCTGAGTTAGCATCTAGTCGAATCAAGCCGTCACCAACACGAGGTACTGGTTCAAAAAACGAACCAGAATCTTTGTAAGGAAAACTTCCCTCTGCAACCATCTCGTACAAGTGGTTTGCTAGATCGCGATAGTTACTTTCAAGCTTTCCGGATCCTCTGGAATGTTCAACATTTCTATGACTTGAAACAACGGCGATTACTTGACCTTCAAATGTAACCGGAATGGACTCGGACTTAACCAGCATTTCTCCTATTTTTTCGGGATCGCTGGCTCTAACAATCTCATCGCCCGAAAGCGCTTCATCGATTATGGGTTTGGCTCCCCACAAAACTTCATCCCCAATTACATCATTGACATAAACAGTCGAAGTCGTTGTAGGTCGAATATGGCCCACCGCGATATGTCCTGTTGGCCACATAGTGATGTCTTTACGAATTGGTACCCACAAAATCAAATCTGCAAATGAAAGATCGGACAAGAGCTGCCAATTGGCAACCAGAGTTCGCAATCTTTCAGCTTGATCGATGGTAATAGTCGTTCGTGCGCCTAATAACTTTTCAAGTTGGAGCATCGTTATTTCCACTCCGCCAAATGAATCTCTATTTCTTGGGTGGCAAACCAGACCAATTCATCGTCTCCTGAAAATGCCAGAAGGGCACATTGCAATTGGTCCCATGGCAAGGGCGTTTTCAGAGTGATTGAATCTTCATAACTTTCAGCAATTTGTTCATCAGTGACTTCAAAAGCTAAAACTATTCCGGGGGCTTTCTCTGTCAGACGAAGATCCAGGGCTTCTTCACCTGCAGCTATTGACAGCAAGTATTCAAGTTCTTCTTCGTCACAATCTGAGTTATCTGAAACGAAGGCCTGGGTTGGTGCAAATACCTCTTCTGCATCAAAGCTTTTAGTCAGCACAAAGGCTTCGAGATCCTTATGGCTAATGGGAAGGTATGCACGCATTAACCCATAGTAATAGATCCTAAGTAGTGATTTCTCGGGCTAATTCGGCGATCGCTTTACGTAGATGTGAGCGTTCATTTGTCTCAACCATGGTGGCGTGTTCATCCTCGGCAGCTTGCACAGATCGTGACTCCTGTTTCAGGCTCCGTACTCGAATTGGCTTGATTGCAGTTGTGGCGGTAAGAAAGCGCGCCATTTCCAAATCCCCTCGTTTACCTGGTGACCTCATGTTCTGGGTAAAACTTAAGTGTGCTCGTATCGAAGTTTGTTGCAATAAATCAATGACCTGCACTAGTCGGTAATGTCCCAGGAAATCTGCACGGGATGAAATCATCAACTCATCAGCTTGATCACAGCACCAGGTTGTAATAGTTGATGTCCATCGACGATCAGTTAAACGATTTGAAAGACCTGACACAGAACCAATATCTAACACCACGAAATCAAACTCATCCGTTGCTTTACTCATGAATTGATCCAAATCATCCGAGGTATCTTGAGTGATTTCTGAAAGTGAAAGATTGGGAGCAATTTTCTTCCATTCTGTATTTTCCGTAATCTTTCGCATCGATAGCAGTGGCGAGAGCGAAGGTGCTCGAAAATTTGCCTCGATTAGCAAAGTGGATTTCTCGAGCAAACTTAACTCCATAGCAAGGTTCAGCGCGATGAAGGTACAACCGGTATAACTACCAGCTGAGCCAATCGCAATAACTTTTGAGCTTCGAGGTTTTCGTTGGGTTACCGCGCTTGTCCTTACTAATGGCGCACGTACATAGCCCCGAACCAATGAGATCAGATCGGTGCCTACGCTTGGTAATGGGTGTAAAGCAACAAAATCACCATTTGCTACATGGGCCAGAGAAAAGCCAATCCTGTGTCGGACAACTCCGTTGAGAGAATCCATTAACGCCTTGTTTGCTCCAGGTAAGTCTGTGGCAAAAATCAGTAAGGCATTCTTTGACAGTTCAGCATTTGATTGGATGTACGTTGCTAGTGAATCCCAATCAATCGCCCGAAAGACCACATTCCACCCTTGGGCAAATAAAGTTCCCGCGACAAATCCTTCGGCTTCTGGGTTTGCAATTGCGGTGATAACCGTAGGCATTTCAAGTTCAGACATGTGAGCGCACAACTACTAATCGACCTTGTGTAGTTGCACTTAACATTCGGAGAACTTGAGTTTCCTCAATAGCAACAGTGATTGATACATCACCACCTAAAGAGTTTTTTGAACTATCCAAGCCGATTAGCGACACACCCCCAAGAATCAAGATTGGATCTACAACCTCTTCACCATTACGTGAATCAAGGACCCAATACAGATCAACTAAATCACCCATTGAAACTCCAGAGGCAAGATCTCCTGATCGAAGATTCAGTGGGACTGCACTAGTTGCCATTGATTCTGCCGAGCTGTTTACATCGGCGGTTGAAATTACTTCACCCACCTGCATCTGACGTGTGGCAACCAATCCAATTGCCTGATCAGATTCTCTTAAGTAATAATCGGTGCTCTGTCCTAGGTTTAAATGATCTGTTGTTAGATCAGCCAGAGTTAAGACATGACCAGGCGTTACAGGTTGTGCAATGACCCAATAGTCGTAGCCTCTATTTGAATATGTTGAAATAAAGAAAGCAGATGCAAAAGCGGCAACAATAAGCGTAATTGCAAGGGGCATACGTGCACCAAAGGAATCTTTTTTGTTTTTCATAGGGTCACCCAACGGGCTAGCGCGACATCAGACCTAGCTTTATCCACAATCAGCCAAAGGTATGAGTACATCAGGGACATAAGGATGAGTTCCTGGCTAAGAAACCTTGCAACGGTGTGCCTATGACAACTCAACCTGACTTTGATCAATTACCAACATTTACCGTTACTGAATTCATCCCAGTTTCTAGTGATCCCGACGAAGATTTTCTGCATCCCGTCCTAGAAATGTTCCGACCTGTCCGTCCGGTAAAAGTAGATAAGAAGTCTCGGTTGTACTTAGTCCCAAGTACCTTTGGCGAGGAATTTGATTCTGAGTTTGCACCCCAGCCAACCTCAGCTGCCTCGCTGCCAGACATCAAACCTTTAATACATCAATTCATTCACAATGTTCTAGAGATCTGGGCAGGTAGGCGTTCTTCTCAACAACTTCAACTGGTCTGTCACCACAACATTTATTCGCAACTGCAGCATGCGACTGGTTCAATACAAGAAATTGGACGCGTGCGCAAAACAAGAATTACGGAACCACTAGATGGTATTTGTGAAGCGACTGTCACAGTGCGATTTGGGGATCGCTTAAGAGTAGTTGCAATCAGGTTTGAAGGACTAGATGGAAGATGGTTATGCACCTGTCTCACACTAATTTGAGATTAAGCTGCGCCTCCGTGGCAACGCTTAAACTTCTTACCTGATCCGCAAGGACATGGTGCATTTCGAGAAACTTCACCAGTTGTGCGAACCCCTGATTCATCTGCGGCTGTGTACTGCAAACCTGCTTGAGGCAATTGCTTTGACTCAAGTCCTGCAGCTACAACTTGGTTACTGGCGCTTTCTACGGTGACCTCGATGTTAAACACGAAGCCTGCAATCTCTTCCTTAACACCATCCATCATTGCTGCGAATAGATCGAAACCTTCTTTTTGGTATTCAACTAGTGGATCGCGTTGAGCCATTGCACGAAGACCAATTCCTTCTTGCAGATAATCCATCTCGTAAAGGTGTTCACGCCACTTGCGATCTAGGACTGACAAAAGAACCTTGCGCTCGAGTTCACGCATTACTTCATCACCCAAAGCTTCTTCACGCTTTGCATATGCTGCTTCGCAATCTTCGAGAACCTGGGCAGTAATGAAATCTGCATCAAGTCCAAGGCGTGAGCCTGCACGGGCTTCTAGTTCTTCGATCGTAAATGAGATTGGGTAAATAGTTTTTAGCGCAGTAAACAGGGTATCGAGATCCCATTCCTCCGCATAGCCCTCGGCAGTGGCTGCTGCGATGTAGGCCGACAAAGTATCTGAAACAAATGTTGCTACCTGTTCCTTGATATCTGCGCCTTCAAGAACCATGCGACGCTCACCATAAATAACGGTACGTTGACGGTTCATGACATCGTCATACTTCAAAACATTTTTACGCATTTCAAAGTTCTGAGCTTCAACCTGAGTTTGGGCTGACTTAATGGCGTTTGAAACCATCTTTGATTCGATTGGTGCATCGTCTGGAAGGCCGGCTGCAGTTAAGAAGCGCTCGACAATTCCTGAATTAAAGCGACGCATCAAATCATCTTGCAATGAAAGATAGAAACGTGACTCACCTGGATCGCCTTGGCGACCTGAACGACCTCGAAGCTGGTTGTCGATTCGACGTGATTCGTGGCGTTCTGTTCCTAGAACATAGAGTCCACCTAGTCCAACAACTTCTTCATGACCTTTTTCAACCGCTGACTTTTGTCGCGCAATTTCCGCTGGCCACTCTTTTTCATACTCTTCAGCGTTATCAACTGGAGAAATTCCACGACGTTGTAATTCAAAATCTGCCATGAACTCTGGGTTTCCACCCAACATAATGTCGGTACCACGGCCCGCCATGTTTGTTGCAACAGTTACTGCGCCCTTAACACCTGCGCGCGCGATGATCGCAGCTTCACGTTCGTGGTGCTTTGCGTTGAGAACTTCGTGGGGAACTCCGGCTTTGCGCAAGAATGATGAAAGTTCTTCTGACTTTTCAACGCTGACAGTTCCTACCAGTACTGGTTGGCCCTTACGGTAGCGCTCGGCAATATCTGCCGTAACAGCTGCAAACTTTCCAACCTCAGTTTTGTACACCAAATCTGGCGAGTCGATTCGCTGTGATGGACGGTTAGTTGGGATTGGAACTACACCTAGCTTATAAATTTGCTGGAATTCTGAGGCTTCGGTAGTTGCTGTACCTGTCATACCTGACAATTTGTCGTAGAGACGGAAATAGTTTTGCAAAGTTATTGTTGCAAGGGTCTGATTCTCATCCTTGATTTCAATGCGTTCTTTTGCCTCAAGTGCTTGGTGTAAACCCTCGCTATAGCGGCGACCAGCCAGCATGCGACCTGTGTGCTCATCAACGATAAGCAGTTCGCCATTCATGACTACGTAATCTTTGTCGCGCTTAAACAATTCTTTGGCTCGGATAGCGTTGTTTAAGTAGCCAATCATTGGAGTATTGGCGGCTTCGTACAAGTTACCGATCTGCAAGAGCTCTTCTACCTTTGTAACGCCCTCTTCAAGAATTCCTGAAGTCTTTTTCTTCTCATCTACTTCGTAGTGAACATCGCGCTGAAGTTTTTGAACCAGATTCGCAAACTCGACATACCACTTGGTGGCTTTATCTGCGGGTCCACTGATGATCAAAGGAGTACGAGCTTCATCGATCAAAATCGAGTCAACTTCATCTACTACTGCAAAGAAGTGATCACGCTGCACACATTCTTCGAGTGACCACGCCATGTTGTCACGAAGATAATCAAAACCAAATTCGTTATTTGTTCCATAAGTGATGTCTGCTGAATATGCTTCGCGACGTTCAACTGGTGTCATGTTTGCGAGAATCACGCCAACTTTTAGACCTAAGAATCTATGGACGCGGCCCATCCACTCGCTATCGCGCTCTGCCAAGTAATCATTAGTTGTAACAACATGTACGCCACGTCCAGCGAGAGCGTTCAAATATGAAGGAAGCGTTGCAACTAAAGTCTTACCTTCACCAGTACGCATTTCGGCGATATTGCCCCGGTGCATCGCTGCACCACCCATGATCTGAACGTCATAGTGACGTTGACCCAAAGTGCGTCGACCAGCTTCGCGAACAACTGCAAAGGCTTCGGGCAGAAGATCATCCAGTGATTCGCCATTTGCATAACGAGCTTGGAATAGCGGTGTCTGTTCGCGTAGCTCTGCGTCTGACATCGCTGAGAAGCGAGCCTCTTCGGCATTGACCAAGGCAACGATCTTGGTGAGATCGCGAAGGATGCGTCCTTCGCCTGCACGCAAAATCTTGTCTACAAACGCTGGCATTGACCTCGCCTTTCGATGGGGATGGGACCCGTATTCAGACCCTTATCGTAGAGGCTGAGCAACGCAGGCGGTAATCGCGATAACTGAGCCAACCGCCTGAAATCCCTGCGAATTCACAGCCCTGGCCGCCTCTCGCAGGGTCGCCCCCGTTGTAACCACATCATCAATCAAAATCAACTCTCCCCTGGCACTCGAATTCAGCGAAAAGGCTCCCGCAAGATTTGAAGCTCGCTCATCACGATGTAATCCACTTTGATCTAAAACTCTTCTGGAAAGTTGGAGGCTATCAATCATGGGGATTCCAGTTCGTTGTGAAATTTGTGAAACTAGATCGACAACAAAACTTCTTCCTCTGCGTCGCTGTGATGCTTTACTTGAAGGAACCGGTACTAAGCGAAACAAAGTCGTGTCAGGTACCGCTTTAACTAAAGCATGAATAATCGCTTCGATGATTAATTCATCGGCACCTTTCAAACTTGATTCTTTTGCGGCAAGAATAATCTTTGAGGCAGTCGGTGTGTACAAAA
>JBIIQY010000026.1:0-8332 GCA_044341805.1 Candidatus Planktophila sp. | reverse complement strand
GTGGTCAGAACCGCTGCAACCTCAAACCCACAACCCTTTAGAAGTGGTGCATGAAAGTACCGGCCTGCCAGCCCATACCCTGCGATTCCAACCCGAAGACTCATGGTTAAGAATTTTGTAACTTAGATGGCCACCACACTTTTCCACCAATGTCGTGGACAAGTGCTGGAACGAGAATTGTTCTTACAATCAAAGTATCCAAAAGAACTCCGAAAGCAACCGCGAAGCCTAGTTCTGCCAAGAACACAAGCGGCAACACACCTAAGACAGCAAAGGTTGCTGCCAATACGATTCCTGCCGAAGTAATCACGCCACCTGTGACAGTAAGGCCTTTAATAACGCCCGCTCTGGTTCCAATTTTTGCGCTTTCTTCCCGCACTCTTGTCATCAAAAAGATGTTGTAATCGATACCGAGAGCTACTAAGAAAATAAATGCGAACAGTGGGAATGATGTATCCGCGCCCTTGAAGCCGAATATGTGCTCAAAGACCAGTTGACAAGCTCCGAGCGTTGCAAAGAATGAAAGAACTACAGTTCCCAAAAGCAAGGCAGCCGAAAGAATACTTCTAAGCAGCAGACCCAGAATGATCGTAATCAAAACAAGCACAATCGGAATGATTGTTCGGTTGTCTCGATTTGCCGAAACATCGGTATCGAAAGCAACTGCGGTGCTTCCACCCACCAAAATATTGGGATCTATTGCGTGGACAGCATCTCGAATGACAGGAATAACATCTCGCGCTTCTACGGAATCTGGATTTAATGCAAGAGTTGCATTAAGAATTACTTTTCCGTCAACAACTTTTATCGCAGCAGGCGGCTGTCCAGGAATCGTTGGAGTTAAGCGCATTGGCTCGACCGATGAAACACCCGAAACGCCCATGAGCGCAGCAGATACAGGTCCGACTAGTTCTTCTCGAACTACAACTTCAGTTGGTTGTCCGGAACCTCCGGGGAAATGCTCCCCCAGTAATTCAAGACCGACGACAGAATCTGGACGTTGCGTAAATGCATCAGCGGTCGACAATCCCTTTGCATTTAAAGTCGTGGAAAACCCTGCAAGAATTGCAAGCCCTAAAGCGGTAACTATCCATAACTTACGAGGACGTTTTTCAACCGCCGAACCAATTTTGGCCCACGTTCCAGCTAGTTGAGTATTCACATCATCATTACGCGGAATTCGTGGCCAAAAAATCCAACGCCCAAAGGCAACCAATAAAGCAGGTAACAAGGTAAGAATTGTTACGACCGCTGCTGCTACACCGATGGCACCGACTGGACCAAGACCACGGTTTCCAGATAAATCGCTGAGCAGTAAAACTAGAAGTGCTGAAATAACCGTTGCACCCGATGCGACGATGGGTTCAAAAACACCTTTCAATGCCGCCTTCATCGCCTGTGCTGGATGTTCAAAATGATGTAGCTCTTCGCGATAGCGAGAAATGAGCAATAACGCATAATCGGTTGCTGCACCAAGGACTAACACCGAAAGAATTCCTTGCGACTGACCGTTCAGATCAATCACATCATTTTTTGTTAACAGGTAGACAAGACCACCAGCTGTCGACAGAGCTATCACGGCAGAAAACAGCGGAAGAATCCAAAGAACCGGTGATCGGTAAACAATAATCAAAATAAGTGCAACTACGATTAATGTCGTCAGCAATAGTGAAGAGTCAATTCCTTCAAATGCACCAAAGAGATCACCAAGTAACGCACCAATTCCCGTTACATTTGAAGTCAGACCAATGCTCTTGGCAAACTCTGCCGAATCCTCGCGCAAAGTTTCAATGACTTCGGGCAGGGCGGGTTTGTTATTTGGCAATAGGTCTGTAGCAATCTCGGATTTAAATGGAAGGTTTACAAGAAGTGCTTTTCCGTCTTCGGATGGGAATGCAAAAATCTGCTCGCCCTGTGTCAGGTATTTGGAGATCGGTACATCAGTTCCAATAATTTTCTGTGAACCAATCTTGGCCAGATGTTCATTAAGGGCTGCAATCTTGTCTGCATTTACTTCGCCAAGGTAAAGCACCAATGTTGGAAGGCTCTGATTTTGATCTTGGTTAAACTTTTCGATGATCTTGGCAGCTTGAGTAGATTCCGCGCTGTCTGGCAGGAAGGCCGAGTTGTCATTTTCTTGCACTGTAGAGAGCTTGCCGAATAGAGGTCCAAATACACCGCTGGCACCAAACCACAGGAAAATCACGATCAAGGCATATACAAGTGGACGGCGGCTCTTCTTATTCAATGCAGTGGACACTTGATAAAACCCCTTAGTTTTTCTCGGCCATTTGGCCTTCAGTTGGTATGAGGGCAAGCCTACCTTTAGGCTATGGGTGTGCCTCTAATGGAAAGCCCTTCGGATTCAGCGATTGCTTTGTCCCGTCATGGGCTAGTCGATTATCAAAAGGCTTGGGAATCTCAGAAGGCTATTCATCAAGAAGTCGTCGATGGAATTCGCCCTAATACCTTGTTACTGCTAGAACACCCATCTGTTTTCACCGCTGGCCGTCGCACTGATGACTCGGAAAGACCAACCGATGGCACCCCCGTTATCGATGTTGATCGAGGCGGAAAAATCACCTGGCACGGGCCTGGGCAACTTGTAGGTTATCCAATTGTGAAACTGCGCAAAGCTACTGAACTTGTTGGCTTTGTTCGCGAAATTGAATCTGGCTTGATTGCTGTCTGCCAAGAGCTTGGGTTAGATGCAGTACAAATTGAGGGCAGATCAGGGGTGTGGATTCAAGATTCGCAGGGTGATCGCAAAATTGCTGCCATCGGAATTAGAGTTGCCCAAGGGGTAACGATGCATGGTTTCGCGCTTAACGTTAATCCAGATCTATCCGCATTTAGAACAATAATTCCTTGCGGAATTTCAGATGCTGATGTGACCTCTCTTGAAATCGAATTAAAGAAATCCATAACAATTGATGATGTCGTACCACTGGTAGAACGACACATTTTTGAATCTCTGAAAAAGGTGAGCGTATGACCATGGCACCAGAAGGTCGCAAGCTTCTTCGAATTGAAGCCCGTAATGCTCTAACTCCAATTGAGCGAAAGCCAGAATGGATAAAAACTCGGGCCAACATGGGACCCGAATACACCCGACTTCATTCCTTGGTAAAGAGTGAAGGTCTTCACACAGTCTGCCAAGAGGCGGCCTGTCCTAACATCTTTGAATGTTGGGAAGACAAAGAGGCAACATTTCTCATTGGTGGAGATCGATGCACTCGCCGTTGCGACTTCTGCAATATTGACACTGGTAAGCCGTTACCAATTGATCGCCAAGAGCCGCGCAAAGTCGCCGAATCAGTAAAGTCGATGGGTCTTCGTTACGCAACCATTACTGGTGTAACCCGAGACGATCTTGAAGATGAAGGTTCATGGCTTTACGCGGAAACAATTCGCAAGGTTCACGAACTAAATCCGGGAACAGGTGTTGAAATGCTTGCCCCAGATTTCAATGCCAATCCAGAACTTCTCAATCCCATCTTTGAAACTCGTCCCGAGGTATTTGCGCATAACCTGGAAACGGTTCCACGTATTTTCAAACAGATCCGTCCAGCCTTTACCTATGAAAAGTCATTGAAAGTGATTGGTATGGCTCAAGAATTTGGACTTATTACAAAGTCGAACTTGATTTTGGGTCTAGGTGAAACTCGCGAAGAAATTTCACAGGCCTTAGTTGATTTGCACAACGCTGGATGCGACTTAATCACAATTACACAATATTTGCGCCCAACAAATAAACATCACCCAGTTGAACGTTGGGTTAAGCCTCAAGAATTTGTGGAACTTGCGCAAGAAGCAGAGCAAATTGGCTTCCTTGGAGTAATGAGCGGGCCTTTGGTGCGATCTTCATACCGTGCGGGCCGTTTGTATAAGCAAGCAATGGAGAAGAAAACTTCTCGTGGCTGATCTGGTCTATCCCCCAGTAATTGCCTTAGTTAAGGGATTCTGGAAGTACTTAGGTTTTCAATTTGATTTTCAGGGTGATGAAAACATACCGCGAAAAGGCGGCGTAATTCTTGCAATCAACCACGTCAGTTATTTGGATTTTGCAATCGCAGGAACTGGCGCGCTTCCGGTGAAAAGATTTGTTCGCTTCATGGCAAAGAAGGAACTCTTTGACCACAAAATTGCCGGTCCCCTGTTGCGCGGCATGCACCACATCAATGTCGATCGCAACAATGGTGCGCCTTCATATGTCGCAGCATTAAAGGCCCTCAATTCAGGTGAGATCATCGGTATTTTCCCCGAGGCAACGATCTCTACTAGTTTTGAGATTAAACAACTTAAGTCAGGAGCCATGCGCCTTGCCGTAGATGCTGGAGCTCCCATAGTTCCTACGATTGTGTGGGGTGGGCAACGGGTTTCTACAAAAGGCGTAAAGCCAAATTTCAAGCGCGGTAAAACACCAGTCTCAGTTTCATTTGGCGAGCCAATTCATTACGCCAAAGATGTCGATATCGAGACCGCTTCGCAACAACTCCGCCAAGTCATGATTTCTATGCTGAATCAAGTCCAAGAAAAATACCCAGATAGCCACGTCGGCCAACGTTGGGCTCCGGCTCGTCTTGGTGGAACCGCTCCCGCCCCACTAAACTAACAACATGTTTAAGAGAAAAGCTAAAGAACCAAAGATCAAGAAGCCGCGTTTTCAAACCTTTCGCGATGCTTACAAAGTAACCAAGCAAGTAAAGCCGTGGATTTCGGCAGCGCTGATTGGAATTTTTGCAGTCTCATGGGGAATGGGAATCGCAATTGGAACCGCCTTGGGCGAGACAATTTATTTCGCTTTTGTCTTCTTGCCAGTTGCGCTTCTCATCACACTTTTCTTCTTCACGCGTCAAGCCGGAACCGCTGCTTACGCTTCAATTGAAGGTCAGATCGGTGCGGGCGCAAGTGTTTTGATGGCAATCCGAAAAGGTTGGACCACAACTCCTGCAGTAGCAGTGTCAAAAAATCAAGACATGGTTCATCGCTCGGTTGGTCGCGCGGGAATAGTTCTTACCGGCGAAGGCACCAACGCAGTTCGTCAGATGATTGCTGATGAGCGAAAGAAAGCTGAACGCTTTGCTCCTGGCGTTCCAGTTACCGAATTCTTAGTAGGCAATGAAGATGGACGAGTTCCAATTCGTAAACTTCAGAAGCAAATGCGCCGTCTCCCAAAGAAGTTAACAGCGCATCAAATGCGCGAAGTACGTGCTCGACTTAAGGCTGTTGGCGGAATGTCCATGCCAATTCCAAAGGGTCCGATGCCAACTCGTGCCCCAAAAATTCGCTAACTTCTAGTCAGCACCGTTCCGCTTAATCGCTCGTGCAGTCCTCTGCCATTTTCATCAAAGGTGATGGCAAAGATGACGGTGATGAGCAGCGAGGAACGGATCAAGGCCTGAAGCGGAGTAACCATTCCCCCATCGGCAAATCTGATGATTTTGATTCCGAAAATCCGGTGCCCCAATGAAGCACCTTGGAGCGCTGAAAGAATGGCAACCTCAGCAAAGAAAAGCGCCAAAACCAACCATGATCGATTGGGAGCCATTTTCCCGATTCCCCCGGTAGTAGCCGCGATGATGAAGTAACAGGCCAGCCAATCGACCATTAACGCCGACATTCGTCGGCCTAGGGTTACTCGGATGAAATTCACGCTCACGTGACAAGCCTAACGCCCAAACCCAGCAGACGTAACATGAATTTAACAAGCGGGTTATGCCGATTTCATGGTGTGCACCTAGGGTTCAACTACGCAAAAGCGCCAGAAACTCAATGATGAGGGGTCTAGCGCATCACATGTGAAATTGGGAGAAGCATGTTTAAGAACGCCGCAGAAATTTTTGCATACATTAAGAAAGAGGATGTCAAGCTAGTTGACGTTCGCTTTACAGATTTGCCTGGTATCCAGCATCACTTCAACGTTCCTGTTGAATCATTTGATGAAGCTGTGTTTACCGATGGCCTTATGTTTGATGGTTCCTCAATTCGAGGTTTCCAGACAATCAATGAGTCAGATATGAAACTGCTACCAGTTCCAGAATCTGCATACATTGATCCATACCGTAAAGAAAAAACCCTCATCATTATTTTCTCGGTTCATAACCCAGTTGATAACACGCCATACAGCCGCGATCCTCGTGGCGTAGTTGCCCGCGCAGTTGATTACATGCGTTCATTGGGAATCGCTGATACTGCATTTTTTGCACCAGAGGCTGAGTTCTATGTCTTTGACAGCGTTCGCTTCAAGACCGGTATCAACTCAGCAGTACACGAGATCGAATCATATGAAGGCGCTTGGAATACCGGCGTTGAATACGATGCAGATGGAACACCGAACCGCGGTTACCGCACACGCGTAAAGGGTGGTTACTTCCCGGTGTCTCCAACTGATCAATTTGCAGATCTTCGCGATGAAATGGTGATGCAGCTAGGTAAGGTCGGACTTCTTGTAGAGCGTGCCCACCACGAAGTGGGAACTGCTGGACAGATGGAGATCAACTATCGCTTCACCGACATTCTTACTGCCGGCGATGATGTAATGAAGTTCAAGTACGTCATTCGCAACACTGCTTGGCAAGGCGGAAAGACCGCAACATTTATGCCAAAGCCACTCTTCGGAGATAACGGCTCAGGTATGCACGTGCACCAGTCATTGTGGAAAGATGGAAAGCCACTGTTCTTCGAAGCAGGAACTTACGGCGACCTATCAGACATGGCACGCTGGTACATCGGTGGTCTTTTGAAGCACGCACCATCATTGCTTGCCTTCACTAACCCAACTGTTAACTCATACCGTCGCTTGGTTCCAGGTTATGAAGCACCAGTAAACCTTGTTTACTCAGCTCGTAACCGCTCTGCATGTATCCGTATCCCAATTACAGGATCCAATCCAAAGGCAAAGCGCATCGAATTCCGTTGTCCAGATCCTTCATCAAACCCATACCTAGCTTTCGCAGCAATGCTTATGGCTGGTCTTGATGGAATCATGAACAAGATCGAACCACCTGCCCCAGTTGATAAGGATCTCTACGAACTAGAAGGCGAAGAGGCAGCATCGATTCCTCAGGTTCCTGGTTCTTTGGATGAAGTTCTCAACAACCTCGAGAAGGATCACGATTTCCTAACTCGCGGCGGAGTATTTGCTAAGGATCTTATTGAAACATGGATCGCTTTCAAGCGTAAGGAAGAGGTCGACTATGTTCGACTACGTCCACACCCAGCTGAGTTCGAACTGTATTACGACATCTAAAAGTCAGATACAACAAAGCCCGCCCCTAAAAAAGGCGGGTTTTGTTTTTTACTTTCGAGCAAGCAGTTTGAATAATGCGACTGAAAGCAGTGCACTGACTACAGATGCGACGATAACCGCAAGAACTGCAATGTCTTGAGTCTGGACATCATCAAAAGCTAAATCCGCGATGAAAATCGCTACTGTAAATCCGATACCCGCAGCACTCCCTGTGGCCAGAATTGAAGAGTTTGTTGCGCCCTCTGGGAATTCGGCCAATGTCGAACGCTTGGCAGCAATCGCGGCGAGAAGAACACCGAGCGGTTTTCCGATAACCAAACCAAAGAAAATTCCCCATGCGATTAGAGATTGTGAAGCACCCTTGATTGATTCACTCGTAATAACCACACCAGTATTAGCAAAAGCAAAAATTGGAACGACCAAAAAAGTACTGACTGGGTGGAATTTATGCTCCAGCCATTCAATGACTGAAACAGAACCGTCCTCGATATCCTCAACTTTATTTCCGCGGTGCAGGATATTTGGAGTCATGAGTCCAATAATTACGCCAGCCAAAGTGGGGTGTACGCCGGTCTTGTAGAACGAGAACCACAGCGCGAAGGCAAAAATTGAATAAACAACCATTGACGCAACGCCTGCTTTCTTTAGTACAGCGATGACACCAATACATAGCGCAGCTGCTGCTAACCACGAGAACTTGATCCCCGTTGAATAAACAAAAGCAATGATCAAGATCGCACCAATGTCATCAATGACGGCAAGTGCAAGTAAGAAAGATCGCAAAGAGGCCGCAACTGATGGTCCCAGCATGGCTAACAAACCAACGGCTAAGGCAATATCGGTAGCAACGGGTACTCCCCAGCCACCAGGTGCAACGCCTCCAGCGATTGCCAAATAGATAAGTGCCGGAACAGCCATTCCACCTACTGCTGCGATAAATGGCAACAGAGCTTTCTTGAAGGAGGCTAGGTGGCCTGAAGTAAGTTCGCGTTTGATTTCCAAACCGACCACAAAGAAGAAAATGCTCATGAGTAGGTAGTTGATGACTTTAAGAATCGACAGATCAATCAGATACCAATC